>JBBSJY010000021.1:0-32996 GCA_038256845.1 Verrucomicrobiales bacterium
GAGCGTGGCGAAGCCGTTGCGACGCCGGTCGTAGTAGTGGAAGATCATGCGGGTTCCGCCGTTTCGGGTGATGAAGCAGGGATGGCCGGGGCCGACGCGGTCACCTTCGGATTGAAGCAGGAGGGTGCCCCCGCCGGTGGCCAGGTCCTTGCCGTCCGCATCCAGATAGGGCCCGGTGATTTTCTTGCTGCGGCCGGTGCGAATTTCGTAGGTGGAGGATCGGGTGACAATTCCGTTTCCGGTGGAATTTTCCCTCTCCGGCGAGGAAAAGAGACCCCAAAGATGCCCGTAGGGGTACATATCACTCTGATTCCCGTCTTGACACCCCTCTCCCCTCCTGCTTGCCTCCCGCCTCCGGCGCCTGATCCTCAATCCCTTGCCGGCCACCGAGACACAGCGCCCCCACGTCGGACTTTTAAGAAACCGAGCGCTCGGAAGAATCCTTCCCATTTCGACCCAACCCCCACCCCTCAACCCTCCTGGATTGGACATCTCCTCTTTGGTACGCTTCCTACGTCGTCGTTTTGCTCGGTCTCGCCGGGTACGGCTCCCACCGCCTCACGATCGTCTTCCTCTATCTCAGGCACTCGCGAAATCATCCGAAACCAAAGGAACATTTCAGGGAACTGCCCCTGGTCACCGTGCAGCTGCCGGTCTTCAATGAAATGCACGTCGTGGACCGCCTGCTCGAATCCGTCGCCGCCCTCGACTACCCGCAGGACAAACTCCAGATCCAACTCCTCGACGATTCCACCGACGAAACCGTCGAAATCTGCCGCAACGGCATCGAGCGTCTCAAAGCGAGAGGCTTCGACGCGGAACACATCCACCGCACCGACCGCACCGGTTACAAAGCAGGTGCTCTCGAGAACGGCACCCGCTTCGCCAAGGGCGAGCTCCTCCTCATCCTTGATGCCGACTTCGTCCCGAATCCGGACCTGCTTCAGAAAACGATCCACTACTTCACCGACGCGAAAATCGGCATGATCCAGACGCGCTGGGGTCATCTCAACCGCACCTACAACGTCCTGACCCGCATCCAGGCGATGTTCCTCGACGGCCACCTGGAGCTCGAGCAAACCGCCCGCAACCGCTCCGGCCGCTTCTTCACCTTCAATGGCACCGGCGGCATCTGGCGGAAATCCTGCATCGCCGACGCCGGCGGTTGGGAGCACGACACGCTCACCGAGGACATGGACCTCAGCTACCGGGCCCAGCTCAAGGGCTGGCGCTTCATTTTCCTCAACGACGTGGAAACCCCCGCCGAGCTGCCAGTCGATATGGACGGCTTCAAAAGCCAGCAGCACCGCTGGACCAAAGGCTCCATCCAGGTTTGCAAGAAAGTCCTTCCGGCCATCTGGCGCAGTGACGTCCCGCTCTTCATCAAACTCGAGGCAACCGCCCACCTCACCTCGAATTTCGCCTACCTTCTGCTCATCTGCCTTTGTTTCCTGATCTACCCGAACCAGCAGTTCCAGCCGGACTTCGGCCCGTTCACCTATTACATCGTCAATATCCCGATCTTCTTCTTCGCATCGGTATCGGTCGTCGTTTTCTATCTGGTGGCGCAAAAGGCGCTCCGACCGGATTGCTGGTGGAAGGAAATCCCTTATCTGCCCTTGCTTCTGGCGCTGGGCATTGGAATGTCCGTCAACAATGCGAAGGCCGTCATCGAAGCGCTCTGCAATCACCAGAGCGGGTTTGTCCGCACCCCCAAATACGGGATCGGGCTGGCAAAACGCCAGGACTGGAAAAAGAGCAGCTACAAAGCCATGAAGACCCTGACTCCCTTCGTTGAGATGCTCTTCGGGTTCTTCTTCCTCTTCGTCGTCATCGAGGCCGCCATGCAAGGCCGCTGGGGATCCGCGATTCTCCTGCTTCCGTTTCCCGTCGGATTTTTCTACACTTCGCTGTCGTCGTTGGCACGGATGTTGCCATCCGGCACGCAAGTCGTTGCCCCTGCCAATCACAAACAGATCGATTCCTGACCTCCCTGCCATGATCGGAACTCTTCCGCGCCGCCTCGCCCTCGCCGCCCTTGGGATCTTCGCCTCACTTCATTTCACCAGCTGCGGCACGATCGGGAAAGATGATCGCAACCAGATGATTGTCAGCGTCCGCGACCAGCGCATGCTCTTGGTCCGCGACGGCGAGCCGGTGAAATCCTACACGGTCTCCACCTCCAAATTCGGCATCGGTGATAGGCCCGGCAGCAACTGCACCCCGCTGGGCAGGATGGAGGTCGCAACGAAAATCGGGGGCGACGCGCCCATCGGCTCTGTTTTCAAAAGCCGCCGCCCGACGGGAGAGATCCTCAAGCCCAACGCTCCGGGACGCGATCCCATCGTCACCCGGATCATGTGGCTGAAGGGGACCGAGCAGCACAACCGCAACGCTTACCGCCGCTACATTTACATCCACGGCACGCCGGAAGCCAACCGCCTCGGCACGCCCGCCTCTTACGGCTGCATCCGGATGGGGTGCAAGGATATCGCCGATCTCTACCGCCGGGTCGGCACCGGGGCCGATGTCATCGTCACGCGCGACTCCCTGATGGAAACCCCGGAGGGCAAGGCCTATGCCGCCCGTGCCGGCCATCTCGGACGCCAAGGCTGATCGCCTGAAACATGAGCTTGACACCCCCGGCACAATTCCTACCTTCCCGCCCCCGCCGCCCGGCAACCCGATATTTTCCCAACGACCATGGCCAACCATAAATCTTCCATCAAGCGCGCACGCCAAACGGTCGTCCGCACCGAGCGCAACCGTGCCGAAAAGAACCGCATGAAGACCCTGCGGAAAAACGCCCTCGCCGCCATCGCCTCCGGCGACAAGGACGCGGCCGCCAAGGCGACTTCCGCACTTTCCTCCGTTGTGGATAAGGCGGCAAAGCGCAATCTCATTCATCCGAACAAGGCTGCGAACCTCAAGCGCAAGACCGCCAAAGCTCTCGCAACCATTTCCTGATCGGCCGCCCGCCCGCCACTTTTTCACACGAAACGAGCGGACCGGACACCCGGTGCCGCTCTTTTCATTGCTGACATGTCACAACCACCTCCACCCAACCGCGCGGAAACCGCCGCCAGAATCGCCTCGAATCCGAAAGGTTACAAGGTCTGCGAAGGATGCGACTCCATCGTCGGGGCGGGTGCCGCGCTCTGCCCGAATTGCCACAGTTTCCGTTTCGATCCCACCGCGGAACGCGTGGTCCTCCAGGCCCGCATCCTCGGTGCCCGGGAGCAACGCTCCGTCACCGCGGATGATTTGAGCTAACCGTCCCAGCCATGAGCGGAGAGATCGGCTTCAAGGAATGGCAGGTCGTGTGCGACGCCCTCGCCAGCGGTCGCCAAGCCATGATCCTCCGCAAGGGCGGCATCCACGAAGGCCGCGCCGGCTTTTCCTTCGCCCATCGGTCGTTCTTCCTTTTCCCGACCCGTTTCCACGCCCAGCCGGACCAGATCCGCGAAGGGACCGTCGATGCAGAGCCCGAGTGGCAACCCGGCGATTCAGTCGAAATCACCCATCATGCGGAGGCGCTGTGGGCGGTCACACTCACGGATTGGGAGAAAGTCGCCGCACTGGAGCCATTCCACATCTATTCGGAAAAGACGGTCCGCGATCGTTTCGGGTGGGAAGGCAAAGGAATGGCCTCCGGCAGCATCCATGTCGCCCTCGTCCGCGTCCGCCACCTGGCCCAACCGTGGATTCTGGAATACAGTCCGAAATACGGCGGCTGCCGCAGCTGGGTGAACCTCCCCGCCGCTCCTGAAGGCTGGATCAAGAAGGCCACTCCGGTCCTCGGCACCGACACCTTGGCCACCCTCCACGACCGAATCCATCCTTGACCGCCCGGGGGATCCGGCTCCGCGCGATCCCTCTCACCGCCTTGCTCCTTGTTTTCTGCTGGAAACAATCGATAGGATCGACACGTATCCGACCGAAACTCCCGCTCCGGGAGGCTAAAAACCCAAATCCGGCTACTTTTTGACTGCCCAATCATCTTGGTTGATTGCTCTGCTGTCCCTACCTCTGACCGCCTTGCCGACTGCTGCCGGCGATCTGCTGGTCGATTTCAACTCCACCAACCAGAACGACGGGCCGCATCTCCAAGGCGGATACCAAGCCTATGACGCCGGTCATGAAGTCTCCGCCGACTTTATCGGCGTCCGCAGCTACGCCGCCTTCGGCACCAGCGTTTCGCTTCAAGTGACGTGGCCGGACACGACGGACAACAACGTCCGGCAGATGATCGACCGTTCTGCCTCCATCGATGAAAACTGGACCGGCCAAAAACTCGACCTCCTGACAGACTGGATCGGTACCGACACCCGCAGCGGGCGCGGGAACTACGACGGCACCACCGGATTCCCCACCCGCCTCGTCTTCCGCTTCACCGGATTGCCGGCAGGCACCTACGCCTACCGTTCCTACCACCACGACACGGAGAACATCCACACCGCCTTCCAAGTGGATCTCTCCACGGACGGCGGCGCCAGCTACGCCCCGGTCGAAGGATCCTACCGCATCACCAACAGCTCCAGCGGCGGAAACCCTCCCGCACCGCAGATTTACCGGGGAACGGACAACCAGGATCCCGCCGACCTGCCTTCGACCGTCAATTTCAACGTGCTCGCGCAGCAAGGGCAGGACGTGCTGTTCCGCTACACCCCGCTTGCGGATCCGGAAGGAGTCCATGTCCAATTCATGGTCGTCAATGGTCTGGAACTTCGCAACATCACTCCCGCCTCCGCGCCGACGGATATCCAGCTCTCGCAAACCGCCGTTTCCAGAACCGCCGTCGAAGGCACCGAAGTGGCACAACTCAGCACCACCGATCCTACTCCCGATGACACTTTCATCTACACGCTCGTGGAGGGCGATGGCTCAGATGGAAACGGTAATTTCATCATTGAAGACGATGCCCTCGTCGTGGAGCGCCAGCTCTCCGACCATCAAACCGGTGAGCTGCTCTCCGTGCGAATCCGCTCCACCGACGCTGCGGGCCAATGGATTGAAAAAACCTTCGGCCTCCTCGTGATCAACGACTCCGATGGTGACAGCCTCGATGATGAGTGGGAGCTTTCATTCTTCGGAAATCTCAACCAAGGCTCTGGCGATGATCCCGATAACGACGGACTCACCAACGGGGAGGAACTGGCCGCGGGCACCTCGCCCATCCTTGCTGACACTGATGGGGACGGGCTCAGCGACGGTGATGAAATTCTGAGCCATTTCACCGATCCGCTCAACCCGGACACCGACGGCGATGGTCTGAGTGACGGTGACGAAATCCATATCCACAATACCGATCCGCTTCTTGCCGACTCTGATGGCGATGGATACGACGACGCTCTCGAAATTTCCGAGGGCACCGATCCCAATGATAAGAAGGACTTCCCAAGCATCCTCCTCCCACTCCGCATCAATGAATTCTTAGCCAGCAACGGCACCGGCCTGAGAGACGGCAACAACCAAAGGGAGGACTGGATTGAAATCTACAATCCAAATGCCCAGCCGGTCGATCTCGCCGGCTACCGCCTCACCGACTCCGCCAGCAATCTCGCGAAATGGACCTTTCCGGCGACCTCCATCGCCGCCAACGGATATCTCGTGGTATTCGCCTCCGGAAACAACGCACCCGATCCGGCGGGGAACCTTCACACCAACTTCAGTCTATCGCTTTCCGGAGAATACCTCGCGCTGGTCCGGCCGGACGGCACCATCGACGATCAATTCCCACCCGGATTCCCCTCTCAATATCGCGATGTTTCCTACGGCCGCCACCCCACCAACGGCAGCATACGCTTTTTCTCGCCCTCCACTCCCGGCTCGGCAAACGGGTCCGGCTTTGACGGCGTCGTCGAACCTCCCCTCTTCTCAGTCGGCCGCGGGTTTTATGATAGTCCTTTTGAAATCACCCTTGGCAGCTCCACCCCGGGCGCTGAGATTCGCTTCACCACCGACGGCTCGAAGCCGACGCCTACAGAAGGCAACCTCTACACCGGCGATCTCCTGCCGATCACCACCACCAGCCGGCTTCGCGCCATCGCCTACCGTCCTGGCTGGCTCACGCAAGCGGTCCAGACCCACAGTTATATGTTCGTTGATCACGTGGCACAGCAACCGGCCGATCCACCGGGCTGGCCCACGGACTGGGGCTATAGCAGCGACGCCGGCGCCATCGTCCCATCGGATTATGAGATGGATCCCCGGGTGGTGGACAACACCTTGCCCGGGTATGGCATCCGGGATGCACTATTGGATATCCCAAGCGTTTCCGTCAATATGCCGATGGATGATTTCATCACACCGCCTAACGGCATCTATGCCGATCCCCTCGCACGCATTGAAAAAGAATGCTCGATTGAATACCTCCTGCCGGATGGCTCGCCCGGCTTTCAGACCGACTGCAAGATCGAGGTCCATGGAAACGCGAGCCGCCGGCCCGCACGCATGCAGAAACACTCTCTGAGACTCACCTTCAGTTCAGCGGTCGGGCCACCGAAACTACAGTACCCCTTGTTTCCGGACTCGCCCGTCAGCACATTCAACAAGCTGGTCTTGCGCGCCTGCTTTACGGATAGCTGGGGCCTCGTCAGTTGGGCTTCCACCCGCTACCGGCCCAACGATTCCCAATACATCCGCGATGTTTGGATGAAGCGCAGCTTCGAGGCCATGGGACAGCCGAGCAGCTACGGCCGTTTCGTTCACCTTTATGTCAACGGCCTCTACTTCGGTCTCCACGATCTGACCGACCGGCTGGAGGATCATTTTTTCGCCGATCACCTCGGCGGTGAAGAGGAGCACTGGGAGGTTAACAAGGACTTCACCACCGGGTCGCCGCGCTGGAGCCAGATGATGGACGTCGCCGCCTCGCCGGACATTACCACCCCGGCCGGGTACGAAGCCGTCAAGGACTATGTGGATCTGGAAAACTTCGCCGACTACATGTTGCTTCACTTCTATGCCGACGCTGAGGATTGGCCGCACAAAAATGGTGACGCGGCCGTCAATGCCATCAG
Organism: Verrucomicrobiales bacterium; assembly: GCA_038256845.1. GTDB lineage: Bacteria > Verrucomicrobiota > Verrucomicrobiia > Verrucomicrobiales > Akkermansiaceae > Luteolibacter. The sequence continues at coordinate 7,023 of JBBSJY010000021.1, forward strand.
CGGCGACGGCAAGTTCCGATTCTTCGTGTGGGATCAGGAAATCGCTCTCGATAAGTTCTCCTGGAATCGATATAACACCAATCCCGGCAACAATTCGCCAGGTAGGCTCTTCCAACGGCTGCGGCTCAATGCGGAATTCCGCCTGCTGTTTGCCGACCGCGTGCGGCGGCACCTATTCAACGGCGGCGCCCTCAGTCTTGAGGGGAGCACCAGCCGGTACCTCGCCCTGGCGGGCAAGATCGACAGGGCCATCGTCGCCGAGTCCGCCCGCTGGGGGGATGTCCAAGCGACGACCCCGTACGGCAGCACCGTCCAACAGCCGAGCCCGCTGGACAACCGCGACCACGACGCCTACCCGCCCGCACCCCACGCGGACGACCCCGGCGGCATTTATTTCACGCGGGAAAACTCGTGGATCGAGGAGCGCGACAACGTCGTCGATCACCATATCCCGATCATCCACAGCACGACCGACAGCCGCGGATTGATCCAGGAGCTGCGGGCGAACAACCTCTACCCGCCGCTTGACGCGCCGGTCTTCAGCCAGCACGGCGGCGTCCTCCCGCCCCCGGAAACCCTCACCATCCGTGCTGCGGGCGCGACCATCTTTTACACTCTCGACCATAGCGACCCCCGCAATTCCGTCGACGGGAGTCCCAGCCCGTCGTCCGCAACTTACTCGTCCCCCTTCACCCTCCCCACCGCCGTCACTGTCAAATCACGGGCCCGTTTGGCGAATGGCAGTTGGAGCGCACTCACCGAAGCCTCATTCCAGCCGGAGCCAAGTGTTCCCGAGTTCATCCCCGGCGGCGACGGACTGTGGGCCGAGGATGGCAATTGGACCCATCCGCCTTTCCCGAATGCCATCGACGCCCGTGCCCTGATCCCGGCACCCGCGGTGGCAGACCGGAACATCGACCTGGCCGATCCCATCACGCTCGGCGAAGTCACATTCGAAAATGGAGCGACCGCCCTCCGCACCCGAATCCAAGCCCTGGTCCCCGAGCACTTGTTACGATTCGAAACGAGCGGCGGGAATGCTTTCATCAGGGTCAACGGCACCGGCACCGGTTGGGCCGAGTTTGAATCCGCCGCCGGAGCTTTCCTCGCTTCTTCCCTGACCCTGGAGATTAACACCATCGTCGGCAGCCCGGACTTCGGCGGGCTGCGCCTGCGTTCCTACTGGAACGGCCCCGGCGGCCTGATCAAAACCGGCCCCGGTCTCGCCTCGCTCACCGGAAGCGGAAAGCTCTATACCGGCGCCACCCTGGTGAGCGAAGGCGTCCTGCAAGTCACCCAACCCGCATCCATGTCCCAGACCGCCTCCGTGACGGTGGATCCGGGCGGCCAACTACGGCTGACGTCCGCCGGACCGTTTCACGATCCCCGGATCCACACCTTTGGCGGCCCCCTCCGGCTGGATGGCGAGGGACGCGCGATCGTCGGCCCCGGCAGTCTTGGCGCGCTCCGGTACGAGCCCGGCAGCGGTGCCAATCGGGCCATCGTCACCAACCCGATCGAGGTTCTGGGTCCCAGCCGGCTCCACGTCGAAGGCAGCGGAAACCAGCTGGATCTCGCCGGTCCGCTTGAAGGCGGATCAGGCTGGACGAAATCCGGCGGCGGCACTCTCAGACTCGCTGCCAACAGCCCAGATTATTCACCGGCGATCCATGTTGAAAACGGCAAGCTCGACCTTGCCGCCGCCATCGGCAGCCCGATCGAGCTCGCCACTCCCGCCACCTTGGGCGGCTCCGGTAGCTCCGGTGCCCTGTCCGGCAGCGGCACCCTTCATCTCGATGGAGATCTTCTCCGCGCGAGCTCCCTCACCGGACTCCACGCGCGCTTCGTTCTCTCCGCCGGGAGCCTTGGCACGCTTGTCACCAGCCCGCTTGCCGCTCCGCTCCCCAGCATTCATTTCTATCTGGGCGGATCTACGCCCGCACCAAGCGACCGCATCCAAGGCGGGCTCATCCTTCCGCCCGGCAGCCCGTGGAGCGTGGCCCTCATCGACTCCTCGCCGCAGGTCTTCATCCTCGATCCACTAGGGACTCATTCCTTCGATGGCCGGACCTGGTCCTTGGCCGAGGATGCCCGCCTGACCCGCGCCGCCATCACCTCTGACCTCGGGGAGGGTCCTGTCCCGGCCGAAGTGCTGGAAATCCGACTTGATGGCATCGCCACCCACTTCGCCGCGTGGCAGGCCGAGAACTTCTTTCCGGACGAGCTTCAAGATCCCGCGATTTCCGGCGAAAACTCCAACCCCTCGGGAGATGGCATCCCCAATCTCCTCCGCTACGCCCTCGGGGCCACCGGTGATGCCCCCGCCCAGCCGCTGCTTCCCCAGCTAAAAAAGGTCGGCGACTCATTCACCTTCCATTTCCCCTACGATCCGGCCCGGTTCGATCTCATCTATCAGGTCCAAGCGAGCGACGATCTGACGGATTGGACCGAGCCGCTGACGCTCTTTGATTCTTCCACCTCCGCCCTGCAATCCGACGTAGGCGGCTGGCTGGAGATCAACGACACCGCCCCACCTCCGGGCCAGCGCTTCTACCGGCTCCGCGTCACCCGCCCCGGCTTCTGAATCGCCGGAAGTCACCCTCGAAAAACCCCTCCCGAGGGGTCCACAGCTCCGCGGGCTTGGAATCATTCCACTTCCGGCGCCGAGAAATGCCCGTACGCGGCGATAATGCCGCAATAGATCCCATAGCAGACGAATCCGATTGCGGTGATCCCTAACAACCAGGCTCCGTAGGGTTGGGCTGCCAGCTCGCGGAACGCGCCCGCCATGCCTTTGGCCTCGTCCGGGTTGTTGGTGAGCGCCGCCTGGATCAGGAAGAATCCCATGATCAGGAAAACGACGCCACGGGCACCCAGTCCCAGCTTCGCGATGCGGTTGATTGATGTCCGGCGGCGGGCGGCTTGCCCGTCCAAATCGAATTTCCTGCGGTAACTCCCCTTTGCGGCGCTGATCCACTGGCCGATACCGACCCCTCCGACCGCAGCGCCCGCACCGGCAACCAACCAGCGCCCGAAAGGCTGCGACATGAGTTTGGCAGTCCATCCGGCGGTGTCATCCCCTCCCCCGCCGCCACTGCCCATCAAAAACCGGACCGCCGCGACACAGAGGCCGAAGTGAACCATGCCGCTGACGAAGTAGCCGATACGGGTGGCGATCCCTTTTCCATCTTTCCCTTGATTCTCCGCGTCCAGAAACGAAGCGAGCAAGCGCCAAACGCCGTAGCATGCCAAGCCGATCGCCAGCAGCCCCAGTATCGCCATTTGGCCGGGGCTGTCGGCCAACTCCAGCATCGCCCCTTTTGCGTCGGTGGTGCGCCCTCCGGTCCAGAAGGCCGCGCGGGTGGCGAGTCCGCCAACCAACAGATAGATGAAGCCTTTCGCCGCGTAGCCCGCCTTGGCCACGGGCGAAACCCAGCTGCTAGATGAACGGGACATTCCGCAGGTTATGCCACCCGCCCGAGTTATCAATTCCGCATAAGGCCCTTTCGAAATCCTGCGGCATCACGAGTGGCAGCGGATCTCGGCTCGCTCTACCCTTCTCATCGCCGGCACGTCGGCGGCAGTATCGATCAGACCTTCCCAGCGAACGGACGCCAAGACTCCCGGACGGCGGTGGGACGGGGTCTGAATCGCCAATCGCCGGTGGCATTCCGGGGGAAATTTTGTAGGTTCGACCTCGCCGCTGCAAAGATCCACTTTCCCGCTTACCGATGCTTCCGAACCGTATTTTCCCCAGTCTCTCCCCATCGTACATTCGCAGAATGGTTCTGACCGTGAGCGTTTTGGGCGCGTGTGCGGGAGGAGCTCACGCGGATCCGGGCGGGGAAGCGGAGGCGCTATTGGAACAGTATTGCTACGATTGCCACGGCGAGGGACTCAAAAAGGGCGACATGGCCCTGGACAAACTGATCGAGTCGGGAGCCGGTGCCGGGCATCGCCACCAGTGGGAAAAAGCCTGGAAGATCGTCCGCCACGAGCTGATGCCGCCCGCCGGTGAGTTTCAGCCGACGGATGCCGAACGGCAGGTGATCACCCGCTGGATCGAGGAGGTGCAATTCGGCGTGGACCGTGAAAACCCGGACCCTGGCCGCGTGACCATCCGCCGCATGAACCGGATGGAATACGAGCACACGATCACCGATCTCTTCGGCGTGGAACTGAGCGCGGAAGGCAATTTCTCCAGCGATGGAGCCGTGGAGAAAATGCGGCTGCGCGACATGCTGCCGCCGGACGACACGGCTTTCGGATTCGATAACATCGGGGATTTCCAGACGCTTTCACCTGCCCTGCTGGAAAAATACTTCAACATCGCCGAGTTCGTGGTGGACCGTGTGATCACGACAGGCGGCCCGCAAGTTCCGGTGAAGGATGTGGGGCGACAGCTTGCGCGTGAGGTGGATGAGGCGGAGAAACGCGTGGATCACACCGCGGACTTCGAGCTGGAACATGCCGGCCGCTATCGGGTCGAAGTGCAATTCAGCTTGGGCGGATGGCGTGAATTCGGGGGTGCCTTCGACTTCGCTCTCACTGCCAACGGAAGCGAATTGGTCAGGGAACTCATCGAGGTGGGTGGCCAGCGGACCCACCGCTACCCGTCGGAGATCGAATTGAACTCGGGAAAAAATTTCATCGGTCTGATGACGAAAGCGGTGAAGCCGGACGCGGAGGGAAACATGGTGCGGTTGGAATTGCATCCGCGGATTCAACTGACCGGCCCGCTCGATTCGGACGTGCGCAGCTACCCGGAGGCCCACCAGCGGATCTTCTTCAACGGAAATCCGCCCGAAGGAGAGGTAGAGCGCCGCGGATACGCCGGCGAGATTCTCCGTCGTATCGCCGATCGCGCTTTCCGCCGCCCGATCGATGATGCGCGGCTCGACCGGCTGGCGGAAATCGCGATCCGGAACGCGAGCTTCGAAACAGGCGTGGGCCAGGCGATTACCGCCATTTTGGCTTCCCCGCGGTTTCTTTTCCGTGCCGAAACGCAGCCGCAGCCGGATGATCCCGAGTCGATGCATTTGATCGACGAGTTCGCCCTGGCATCGCGGCTTTCCTATCTGCTGTGGCTGAGCCTGCCGGATGAGGAACTCAGCAAACTGGCGCGGGAAGGGACGCTGCGGGAGAACCTTGAACCGCAGGTCCGGCGCATGCTCGCGGACGAAAAGGCCAAGCGGTTCTTCGAGGATTTTCCGGGCCAGTGGCTGCGAACCCGCAACGTTCTCATGACGCCGATTTCGCGCCTCGATTCCGAAATCAACCACCTCCGGGACTCGATGAAGAAGGAGACGGAGATGTTGTTTGAACACATCGCGAGGAGCGACGCCGATCTCGTCGAACTGGTGACAGCGAACTATACCTTCGTAGATCGGCCGCTTGCCGACTACTACGGGATCAAAGGTCACACGGGCGGCGGTTTCGAGCGGATCGAACTCACACCCGAAAGCCGTCGCGGCGGCATTCTCACGCATGGCAGTTTCCTGATCTCCACCTCGAATCCCAACCGCACCTCGCCGGTGAAACGGGGCCTCTTCGTTCTTGAAAACCTTCTGGCCGCCGAGCCGCCGCCGCCGCCGCCGGACACGCCTTCCCTCGACGAGGCGACCTCCGCGGCCGGGGAGGAACCGAAGACCGTGCGCGAGCAATTGGCGTTCCATCGCGAGAGCAAAGCCTGCGCTTCCTGCCACAAACACTTCGATCCCATCGGCCTCGTTCTGGAAAACTACGATCTGATCGGCCGCTGGCGGGACCATGAGAAAGGCGTTCCGATCCAGCCCGATGAGACCACCGTCACCGGTCACCATCTGGCGGGAATCGACGATCTCCGGTCCTTTTTCAACGACCGGAAGGACCGGTTCTACCGCGGCGCTGCTGAGAAACTGCTCACCTATGCGCTTGGGCGCGGTCTTGATCCGATGGATTCGCCGACCGTGGATCAGATCACGGCCCAAATGGTTTCCGATGGCGGAAAATTTTCGACGCTCCTGATGGGAGTGATCGCGAGCCCGCAATTCCAGTCCCGGCGCGGGGATGACGGCACCTCGCCCGCAGCTCCGCGCAACGCCACTCCCGAACCACCGCCGCCGGACCAGCGGAAAGGCCGCAAGACGATGCGCAATATACTTGAACGCCAGGCAGCCGACGCCCTCCGCCCGCGCGATGCGAATACCGATCGGCGCGAAAGATCAACCGAACCCCCAGCTCCGGCCAATCCATGAACACGAACCCACTTCCAAATCATAGCCGCCGTTCGTTTTTGCGCGGCCTCGGTGCGCTGGTCGCCCTCCCGACCCTCGAATCCATGGTCCCGACAGCCCGGGCCGCATCGGTTTCGGCGCGAGCGGGCGCCGCCACCACCGCGGGTGGAATGCCATTGCGGATGGGCTTTGTCGCATTTGCCAACGGCTCCAACTACCAACGCTGGCTGCCCACCGGCAGCGGCCGGGACTATCAGTTGAACGAAACCTTCGAGCCGATGAAAACGCTCAAGGACAAGTTCCAGATCATCACCAGCCTCGCCCACGACGCCGCGAACAACTGGGGCGATGGCCCCGGCGACCACGCGCGCGCCGGAGCCTCATTCCTCACCGGCGCACACGCCTGGAAAACACTCGGCTCGCGGCTTCATCTGGGGATTTCCGTCGATCAGATCGCCGCCCAACAGATCGGCCACCTTACCCGCCTGGATTCCTTGCAACTCGGTGTGGAAGGTTCGCGGATGTATGGCGCCTGCGACACCGGCTATCCGTGCGCCTATCAATATAACATCTCGTGGGCGTCCGAAACCCTGCCCCTCGCACCCGAACCGGACCCGCGCCTGGTTTTCGAGAAACTCTTCGGCAACGGCAGCGGCCGCGAGCGGGATGCCAATCTCCAGCAGCGGCTGGAACGCCGGAAAAGCGTTCTCGATTTCGTCCTCGATGATGTCGAAAGCCTCAACCGCAAGCTGGGCCGCAACGACCGCGAAAAGGTCGGGCAATATCTCGATGGCGTGCGCAAGATCGAACAGCAGATTGAGAAAGCGGAGCGGTTCAAAATGCCCGACGCGCCCATCGAACTTCCCGGCGGGATCCCCGACAAGCATGAGGACCACGTCGATCTGATGTATGATCTGATGGCGCTCGCATTCCAAACCGACTCGACGCGGGTCGTCAGCTTCTGCGTCGCCCCGGAAGGCAGCAACCGCCCGTTCCTTGAAATCGGAATCCCCGAAGGGTATCATTTCCTCACCCACCACCAGGGCAATCAGGAAAAGGTCGGGAAAGTCGCCAAAATCGAACGTTGGTACATGCAGCGCTTCGCCCGCTTCATCCGGACCCTCGATGAAATGAAAGAACCGGACGGCAGCTCGGTTCTCGATAACTCGATGATCGTCTATGGCAGTGCCATCGGAGACGGCAACATGCACAACCACGATGAATTGCCCGTCGTCCTCGCCGGCGGCGGTGGCGGCACCCTCCATCCCGGCCAGCACCTCCAGCTCGAGGATTCGACACCGATGACCAATCTCTATGTCTCCATGCTCGACCGCATGGGCGTGGGGGCGGAGCGCGTCGGCGACAGCACGGGGAAACTCGAGGCAATCTGACGGATCACACTTCCGCGAGAGTGCCTTCGGTGACACCGAGTTTTTCAAGGGCTTTCACCTGGTCGAGAAGAGCGAAGGGGTCGGATTTCCCGGCGAGGAGAGCCTGATAGGCTCGAATCGTATTCGCCGCGTCGGATTCCGATTCGTCGAGCAGTTCGATGCGGAACCGGGACAGGCCGGTGCTACGGAGGTTGTCGTAGTAGCGCGCGCCGGTCTGGGCTTTGCCGTTGAAAAGCGTGTTGCGGCAGCCGACATCCGCCTGGAGGCGGTGGAGCTGGCCGACGCGGTCGCGCAGGTGGACGACATGGGTCTCGCATGGGCGTCCGCAATCCTTGTATGTGGTGCCTTTGCTGAGAAACGTGCAGAAGACGCAATGCTCCATGTGAAACATCGGCATGTGCTGGTGGAGGGTGATTTCGAACCAATCGGGCGGCGAGGACTTTAACAACTCGATGACCTGGCCGATATTGAGGTCGTAGGAAATGGTGAGGTGGTCGAGGTTCGCGCTCTCCATCAGCAGCTTGGCGGTGATGGGATTTGCGACGTTGAGCGAGAAATCGCCGACCCTGCGGAGATCGCTACGGTTCTTGTAGTAGTTCAGGGCGGCGAGGTTGCGGAGCAGCAGACCGTCCGGCTCCGCACGTTCGATGAGTTTGAGATAACCGGATTCGCCGGGTTTCAGGATACGCGGGGTGGCGAGTAGAATCTCCGATTGGGAACCGGCGGCCGATGATTTGAATAGGGCGACGGCCTCCTTGTAGCGCCGGGGGTCCTCGAAATCGCAGTAGAGGGCTTCGACACCGCTTGCGATCGCGGCGCGGAGTTGGTCGAAATTGCGGACGAGGACGCTCAAGACCGGATCCTTGGTTTCCGGCACATGGTTTGCAGGTGGGAGGAGGTCGCGGTAGGTGGTGGTGATGGGGGGGCTTGGCGGTTGCAAACCGCCGCCACGGGCGAGGCCGTCCACCAGATCGCGGCGGAGCTGGTTGAGAGCGGAGAGGGGAAAATGGCAATTCCCGGCGAGCTGGTTGTCGAGAGATGATAGTTCATACGGCGTCTCGCCGAGCCGGCCGATCTGGGCGGCGAGCGTTTCGGTATCAAGAGGCCGTTTCGCCGCTTCCGCCAAGGGAATGCTGCTGCTGGTGGTGACATCGCCACTGTGGAGTTCCAACAACTCGCCCGGGCTGCCCGTGACGGTGATATGCAATGGAATCTTCTTCTCGGCAGGCCGGGCGTTCTGCCAGAAGCGGCGGAGCTCGGAGTCGAGTTTGGGATCGGAGGTTTTGTAGACCGTGTTGCCGGGTTGGATCCGGTCGAAATTGATGCCGCTGTAGGTGCGGTGGAAAACGATGCGCTCGCCCTCGATCCGCCAGATGCGCGCGCCTTGTTCGAGGTCGCGGTTTTCCCCGGCATCGAAGACGACGCCGTCCCCCGCGGCGATGGGTGTGTCCGTGCGTTTGCCAAGCTGGATCCAGCCATCTCCGCAATCCGTGATTTCTCCTAACAGCGGTCCGCGCTTTTTCCCGAAACGACCGTGGGTGAGATAGGGATGATCGGTTCCGCCAAGCCAGCCGGTGGTGAGGCCGCGGGAAAATGTCATCTCCAGTTCGTAGCGATCCGCGGCAGTGACGGGCGACTCCATTTCCTTCATCGCCGCATCCAGCGCCTTGCGGTAAACCCGGGTGACGGCGGCGACATATTCCGGGGATTTCAGGCGGCCTTCAATTTTGAAAGACTTCACTCCGGCTCGAACAAGATCGGGAATGAGATCGACGGCGGCGAGGTCCTGCGGGGAAAGAAGATATCGGTGCTCGCCGAGATCCCGGGTTTTGCCATCGACCACGATTTCATAAGGCATGCGGCAGGCTTGCGCGCACTCGCCGCGGTTGGCGCTGCGCTGGCCGAGCGATTCGCTGGTGAGGCATTGGCCGGAATAGGCGACGCAGAGGGCGCCGTGGACGAACACTTCGATGGGGGTTTTATTTCCCGAGAAGCCTTGGAAACGCTCGATTTCCCGGATCGAGAGTTCACGGGCCAGCACCGCGCGCTCCATTGGAAACAGCGACTCGATGAAAGCCAGCCCCTCCGGCGACGTGATCGTCATCTGGGTCGAGGCGTGGAGCTCGACCTCCGGGGCGACGGTGCGGGCGAGTTTCGCGAGGCCGAGATCCTGGATGATGAGCGCGTCCACTCCGGCGGCGGCGACTTTGCGAAGCTGATCCTCGGCGGCCTGGAGCTCACCGGTGAAAATGAGTGTGTTCATCGCCAGGAACCCCCTCATGCCATGGCGGTGGAGGTATTTCATCAGCTCCGGGAGATCGGCGTTGGTGAAATTCTCGGCCCTCAGCCGGGCGTTGAAAGCGGGCAGGCCGAAGTAGATCGCATCCGCCCCGGCCGCGACAGCCGCGCGGGCGCAGTCCCAGTTTCCCGCGGGGGAGAGGAGTTCGGGAGTCAGATCGTGCATGGCCGGAATCAACCACGGGATGCGGGGGGAAAACAGACACGATTTTCCGAAATCCGAATCCGTGGGAAACTTTCCTTCCCCATGTGGGTTTCCTCACTGAATTTCCAACGTCATGCTCGCAAAAGCCCAAGATTCCTGGACGCTGCAAGAAGCCGCGCACCTGCTCAACCGCGCCGGATTCGGCGGTACCCCGGCGGAGATTGCGCAGTTCCACTCGCTCGGCCGACATAAGGCGGTCGATTCCCTTTTTGAAGCAAGCGATGCGCCGGATTTCCTTCCGGTCCCCGAATGGGCAATGCCGGAGCAGGCGATCGCCGCACGCCGCCAGCAGGTCCGCTTACGCGCGGAACTCCGCCGGAGCACCCGGGAAATGACGCAGGAAGAGGCGGATCGCACCCGCCGCGAAGCAAACCGGATGGGCCAGCGGGAAGCTCGCCAGCAAACCGGGGAAGCCCAAGCGTGGTGGTTCCGTCGCATGTTGCTCACGAAGACTCCGCTGCGCGAGAAGATGACGCTTTTCTGGCACGACCATTTCGCCACCTCCGCCCAAAAGGTCCGGCAACCGGCCCTGTTGCTCGCCCAGAACGAACTCTTCCGAAGCCATGCCTTCGGCAGTTTCAAGGACCTCACCCGGGCCATCGTGAGGGATCCGGCGATGATGCTCTACCTCGACATCCGCAATTCGCGGAAAGGTATGCCCAATGAGAATTTCGCCCGGGAGATCCTCGAATTGTTTACCTTGGGCGAGGGCAACTACACCGAGGATGACATCCGCGAGGCCGCCCGGGCCTTCACCGGATATCGTTTCAATCTCCTCGAAGGTCAGGTGATCCACCAGCGGCGGCAGTGGGACAGCGGCCCGAAACAACTGTTCGGGAAAACTTCCCGCTTCGATGGCGACGGCGTGGTGGATGCAATCTTCGAGCAACCGGCAGCCGCCCGGTTCCTCCCTGCAAAACTCTGGGAATATTTCGTCGAGGAGGTCCCTTCTGCCGGAGTCGTCCAGGCGCTGGCCACTCGTTTTATCGAAGAACGCTTCGAGACAGGTCCGTTGATCCGGGAAATTTTCCTGTCGCGTGAGTTTTACGCGCCGTCGGTCATGCGTGCGCAGATCAAGTCGCCGATCCAGTACCTCGTCCAGCTTCTCAAACAGCTCGAAATCACCAATCCGCCACCGGGATTCCTCGTCAACGCCCAGCAACAGCTCGGCCAGGTGCTTTTCATGCCCCCCAACGTTGCCGGCTGGGACTGGGGAAAGGCATGGATCAACACCAACACTCTCCTCACCCGCTACAATCTCGCCGGATTTCTCACCAAGGGCGGCGAAGTTCCCGGAGACAACCGGCCGCAGCGACAAAACCGTCCTGCCATGGAAGATATGGAGATGGGGGAGATGAAGAAGGATATGGCGGAAATGAATCCCAGGAACAGGCCCGGCCCGGCGCGCCGGAACCAAGGCGCGTGGCAGGGGCCGGATTACGAATCCCTCGCCCCCCGGCCGCTCCGCGAGGACTGCCCCGCACTGGTGGATGCCCTCATGCTCCGTTTTTTCCAGACCAAGCTTTCCGACAAGCAGCGCGATTCGTTCATCGCCTACGCCGAAGCGAAAAAGGGCGTGGTCTTCACCAACAAGGAGGTCGGCGAGTTATGCCATCTGATTCTCAGCACGCCCTATTATCAACTTTGCTAATCCCGGAATGATCATCATATGAAAACCCGCCGCGACTTCCTCCGCTCCACCGTCCTCGGAGCCTCCGCCACCTGGACGATCCCCGGCTTCATCGGGCGCACCTTCGGCCAGCTTCACGAGGGCGCGCGCGACCTCGCCATCCAGCCGGTCACGGGAAAAGATGATACGATACTCATCGTACTTCAGCTTGCCGGCGGCAACGACGGTCTCAACACGCTGGTCCCCTATGCCGACGACGCCTACCACAAGGCGCGCCCGCGTTTGGCGAAATCCGCCAAGGATCTTATCAAACTCGACGACCAGCTTGGCCTCAACGGTTCGATGCCTTTCCTCGGATCGATGTTCAAGGAGGGAAACCTCGGCATCGTGCAGGGCGTCGGTTACCCGAACCCCAACCGCTCTCATTTCGTCTCCACCTCGATCTGGGAAACGGCCGATCCGGCGAACCGTTCCTCCACCGGTTGGCTCGGCCGCTACTTCGACCATGCCTGCTCCGGCGCCGATCCGACCGTCGGAATCAGTTTCAACAAAACCCAGCCGGAAAGCTTCGGGGCGGTCCGAAACCCGGGAATCTGCCTGAACTCGCCGGACCTTTACCGCTGGATCCACGGCGGCGGCGAGAAGGCGCAGGCGGAGGAATTTTTCTCAACCCTCAACCAGCCCGGGGTGATTTCCGAAGATATGCCAACCGACGGCGCATCCATCGACATGGCCGCTGGCGGCAAAGTCGGCGGCATCGAGTATGAAACCAACCTCGATTTCCTCGAACGGGTCGCCCTGGACGCCCAGGTCAGCTCGAAGAAGATCCTCGAACTCGCCGCCAAGCATCGCACCCATGTCCGCTACGACGGCACACCCATTGCGAGAAATCTCAATCTGGTGGCCCGCATGATCGCCGGTGGCATGCCGACCCGCGTTTACTATGTCAGCCACGGCGGATTCGACACCCACAACCAGCAGATCAACTCGCACGACCGTCTGTTAGGACAGCTCGATGGCGCTTTGAAGTCATTCTGGGCCGATCTCAAGGAACAGCGCAACGACCAGCGGGTCGTCCTCATGACCTTCTCGGAATTCGGCCGCCGCGTCGGGGAAAACGCCAGCGCCGGCACCGACCACGGCAAGGCCTCCTGCCTGTTTGTCGCGGGTAGCGCCGTAAAAGGCGGCCTCTACGGCAAAGCCCCCAGCCTCACCGATCTCAGCGCCGGCGATCTCCAGCACACCGTCGATTTCCGCAGCGTTTACGGCAACGTCCTCGGAGACTGGCTCAAAGCGCCCGACCTCAAACCGATCCTGGGCGGAAACTACCCGAACCTCGGCCTGATCGGCTGATTCAGCGCGGCGGCAAGATCATCCGATGGTCCGCGCCTCTCCGATGATGTCCTCGTTCTTCGAGAGGCCGATGATAGTCCTTTTGTAGAGATGTCCGCCGCCCCACACGAGCGAGCGGGCCTTCTTGAGGTTGACGAACGGGACGGCGCTCCCGGGTGACTCCTGCCAATCGGTTCCCTTGATAACGGCATTCGTCCACGCCTGCGCATAAAGCGTATGATCGAATTCTTCGGTTTCGTGGACCTCGCCATCGTGGATGTGCAGGGTCGGAAAAAAGAGTTTGCCGGGTAAGGCGGATTGAAACCGGAAGGCCATGGGATGCACCTGCTGATTCCCCTTGCGCAATTTAAAGACCGCAAACCCGAACTCCTCATACCGGGGCAGACGGTTCCATATCTTCTCATCCAGCCGGAAACGTGGATCGAGGCGGGAGAAATCCGCGATGGAGGGAACGAATGAAGCCTCGAAGGAACCCACCCGCCGGACCGCGATCCGCGGCTCGCTTTCGGCGAACGGGTCCGAGGAGCTCCGACCGAATGAGGGAGGATCGGGAAATGCTTTTTCCAGATCTCCGAAGAAACCGGGGTAGCCGGAAAGGTCCACGAACGTGACAGCGTCCCCCGCGGCGGGTCGTGCGACCGGAATCGGTAGAATCATCGCAAGGTCCTCTGCCGCATCCAGCCGCATCTCATAAACGATGCATTGACTCGTGGCATCGAGGAAGCGGGCGAAGATTTGGGTCGAGCCGACCGAGACGACGGGTTTGCTGAAACAACACATGTTCACCATTGCTGGCGGGAATTCAGGGAATGTCGAATGCCAAATGCCGGTGCATCGGGGCGGCGGCGGCAGATTCGCGCGAAGTCTCCTTTACATGGCGCGCATCGTGGTGAGGCTTGCCGACCATGCGCTACCTCCACAAAATATTGCTAACGGTTTCCCTGCTTCTGGCTCCCATTGCTTCGGCACGCGCGCTCATTGTCGGGACATTCAACATCCGCTACGACAACGAAGGCGACGCCAAACGTGGGGATGGTTGGACACAGCGGGCGCCGGTGGTTGCCGGGCTGATCCGGTTTCACAACTTCGATGTGCTCGGGACCCAGGAGGCCGTGCTGCACCAGATCCGGGATCTGGGGAAGTTGCTGCCGGAGCATGCCCACATCGGCCGCGGCCGCGATGATGGCAAGGACGCCGGCGAGCACGTCGCCATCTTCTACAAAAAGGACAAATTCCGTCTGCTGGACGGCGGCGACTTTTGGCTTTCCGAAACTCCCGATGTCCCGGGAAAAGGATGGGACGCCGATCTGCCGCGGATCTGCACCTGGGCGAAGCTCGGGCCGGCGGACGGGGAAAACGGCGCGTTCTTCGTCTTCAACGTCCACTTCGACCACCGGGGAGTGCAGGCCCGGTTGGAAAGCTCCCGACTCCTCCTTTCCAAGACCAAGGAAATCGCCGGCGATCAACCGGTCATCCTGATGGGCGATTTCAACGTGGATCAGAATAGCGAGAGTTACCGCGAGCTCACCGCCTCCGGTGACTTGGCCGACGCCTTCGGGACCGCCTCCATTCGCTACGCCCTCAACGGCACCTTCAGCAGCTTCAACCCCGACGCGATGACCCGGAGCCGGATCGACCACGTGTTTCTCTCGAAACATTTCAAGCCGCTCAGATACGGCGTGCTCACCGATTCCTACCGCGCCCCCGTCCCGCAGGCCGACGGCGAAACCACGGCCCGCGATGCTCCGCATGAGATGAAATTGCAGGAATTCCAAGCGCGCCTGCCATCGGACCATTTCCCGGTGCTGGTCGAGGTGGAGTTCTGATCCGCAGATCTACTGGCAGCCTCACGGGATCACGCCTACGCGATCAGGGAATGGGCGGGGCGCCGGATTGCTGACATCTTCCACCCGTCGGCGCAAACGGACTCCCCCCACCGCAAGCGACTTCAACTCCCCCCAAAAAGCATCGGCAGATAGGTTCCCCCCGGCCTCATCTGCCGGTTTGCTTTTGTGAGGGGAAGCTTGGGCTCGGAAACCGGTTCATCTCACGCCCGCTCCGATGTGGCGACTTCGGCCCCTCGCTCGCTGTCGTATAGGCGGTCCTTTTCCGCGACGCGATCCATCGGAATGGTCACCGCCGGCGGAGGCGTAACTTCGGCCCCCCGTTGGGGGGATTGCACGTACATTTCGTGCTGCGGTTTCTCAGTGGAGACCGAAGGGAGAAACGGAACCTGGATGGGAGTGGTATGCCCGCGCCTGGATTTCTTCATGGCTTCCACCTGTTCGGTGTTCCGTTTCATCCATGGCAGCACATCCAGTTCATCTTTCTGCCCTTCGAAATCGCCCCAGAGTTTCTGGCGGTCGTCCACCCACAGCAAGAAGTGTTCGAGATCGGCATTGAGCAAATCTCCGGCGTCCCCGTGGGCACCTTCGATCGCCGCGCCGTAGAATCGGGCGGCCTGCATCACCATTCCATGATGAAGCAAGGCATTGGCGATGCCGAGGTTCTGGACCGGCTTGTCGCGGTTCTGTTCGAGGACCGCTGTCAGCAGACGAATTGCCCGCCTCGGCGTGCCTTTGGCAAGGATCCTTGCGGCAAAGGCGATCTCAAAATCGACGTTCGGGATCTCCGGCGCTTTCCACAGCAGCTCGGCCGCCGCCACAGCGTCGCCGCTGTCGTAGAGCAGGCGGGCGAAGGTCTTCCGGTAGGACCAATCTCCGGGATCCTCCTCCACAAGCTCGCGCAAGCGCTCCCTTGCATAGTCCGTGTCGGTCACTTTGGGGGGCATCATGACCATACAAAAAGCAAGTTTCTCCCGATCTGAGAACTAAAATCGCTAAAGCCAATCGACCGGAACAGCGGGCGGCCGGGGACCGCGGTAAACGGTCCGGAACCCGCGCTTACCCCGGCAATCAAAAGCAGGCTTGGCCAAGCCCCGGCGGCGAAGCACGATCCCTGTGATGGATCTCGCCGCCCGCCTGCTGACCTGCGCCGCCTTTTGCATGCTGCTTACCGGGTGTGGCAGCGGTCCGCCCCCTTCCTATTTCCTTTCCCACCCTCCCAATACCCCCAGCCGCGAACACCGCCACTATCCGGTCGCCCGCCAAGGCGACCTCACTGCCTGGCTGGCCAGCGACCACGTTCCGCCCCGCGGCAAATGGCTTTTCGCTCCGGGCGATCCTGCACCGAGGCATCCCATCGTCGGCATCATCCGCGCGAAAGCGATGCCCGTAACGACGAAACACGACGGTGCCTTCCTGGTGGTTTCCGGATACGATGGCCCGCTCTTCGACCTATGGGAGGGGACGGAGGCATATGGCCAGGTTTACACGGGTCGGGCCGGTTGGATCCCCGTCCACATTCTCCAGCAGGAATCCGTCAACACGTGGGTCAAGGTTCCCTCGCCGCGCAAAATCGGCGGCTGGAGCGGCAATCCGGTGGTGATCGGAGATCCGGAACGGCCGGAAGCCATCGCCGGTGCCATGTGGTATCGGAGCAACACGCAGCCGTGGCTCGGCGGCACCACCTCGCCCCGCATGCTCAAAAAATGGTTGGGCAGGCTGCGATTGGCGGATTTCGTGGAATCGTGAACATCCGCCGACCCATTGCTCCCCACCGCGCTACAGGAAGCTCTCTACGCTAATCCTTGGCCGACTTCGGATCGAGGGCGTCCCGGAGACCGTCGCCAAGGAAGTTGAGCGCGAAGAGGGTGGTGGAGAAAAACAGGGTGGGGAAGAAGAGCAGCCAGGGATTGGAGAGCATCAGGTTCGCCCCTTCATTGATCAGGGTCCCCCAGGAGGCGTAGGGAGGGCGGACGCCCATGCCGAGAAAAGAGAGCGTCGCCTCCAGCAGCATCACACTGGGAATCGTGAGGGTGGTGTAAACAATGATCGGGCCCAAGGTGTTTGGCAGGATATGGCGGAAAAGGATGCGGAAATGGCCCAGCCCGAGCGAGCGGGCGGCTTCCACAAATTCCTGTTTCGCGACACTCTGGACCTGCGCCCGGACGATTCTCGAAACGGTGAGCCACGACAGGGTGCCGATGGCGATGAACAGCGGCACCAGCGTGGTGATCGGCTCGACCCAGGCGGTGGTCCTATTGATGGATTCGCTCGGACTCCCGGGCGGGTTGAACCATCCGACCACCCAGGCGGTGAGCTCCGCGGTGAGTGGTTCGAGCGTTTTCCCCAAAAGGATCACGACAATCAGGAAAGGCAGGGCGTAGAGAATATCGACGACGCGCATCAGGACCGCGTCGGTTTTTCCTCCGGCATATCCTGCGAGCGCTCCCCAGCAGACGCCGATCGTGACGGAGACGAGTGTCGTGATCAAGCCCACCATGATGGAAATGCGACCGCCGGAAAGGACCCGCGAAAGGATGTCGCGGCCGAGGTGATCGGTCCCGAACCAGTGGCCGGGAGACGGCGGGAGATTTTTGTTAGGAAGCTCCTGCAGGTCCGGGTTTTTGATCAAGCCGTCGATCGTGGGCAGAACGATGCAGGCGGCGATGATGAGGACGAGCGCGACGATGCTGGCCACGGCCGCGCGGTTGCGGATGAGCCGGTGGCCGGCGTCCTTCCAGAGTGAGCTGGTGGGTTCGGGCGAAACGTCAGGCATGGATGGGATTTGGGAAATTGCGGGAAGAAATCAATGGCTGGCGCGCAGCCGGGGGTTGAGCCACAGCCCGAGGAGATCGGTCAGGAAATTGGCGACGATGATCAGGACCCCGTAGAGCATGACGATGCCCAGGATGACCGGCGAATCGCCCACCTCGATGGCCTTGATGAAATGCAGGCCGAGACCGGGCATCGCAAAGATCGTTTCGATCACGACCGAGCCGGAGATGATTGCCGCGAAGGCAGGCCCGATGAACGCGACCGCGGGAATGATTCCGCCACGCAGACAGTGGCGGATGAGCATCCGGGCACTTCCCACTCCCTTTGCCTTGGCGGTGCGGATGTAGTCCTGGCTCAGGATCTCCAACATCCCGGCGCGGGTCAGCCGGGATAGATAGGCGGCTGTGGCCAGGCCCAAGGTCACGGCGGGCAAAACCCAGGTGGACGGCGAGGTCGGATCCCAGCCCATGGACGGAAGCCAGTTCATCCGGCGTCCGAACTGGTCGGCCAGCAGCGGCCCGATGACGAACGCGGGGATACAAATGCCGATCATTGCCAGCGCCATGGCCGAATAATCCATCAGCGTGTTCTTCTTCCATGCGGCGATCACCCCCAACGGAATGCCCATACAGATGGCGATGAGCATGGCGGCGACTCCCAGCCTGAGCGAAACCGGGAACGCCTGGGAAATGATCTCGGTCACCTCGCGCCCCTCCAGCCTCAAACTGAGCCCGGGATCGCCTTTCACCAGATTCTTCAGCTGGCGGAAATACTGCACCGCGACCGGCTGATCGAGTCCGTAATAGGCTTCGATCTTTTCCCGGATGTGCTCGGGAATCGCCCGTTCGGCCGATTTGAACGGCCCGCCCGGGAGGGCCTTGATCAGGAAAAAGGTAATGGTGAACAGCACGAACAGGACGAAAAGTCCCTGAAGAAACCGGCGGATGATGGTCGCGAACATGAAAGGTGGCAGGTGGGATGCGGTCCTCAGCGTTCGAGGCGGATGGCATCCCACGGATGGTTGTCCAGCAGCAGCGGATGCCAGCCCTTGACTTCCGGCCGCAACAGATAGTTCCGGGTGTAGTGGGAAATCGGGATGATCGGCAGGGCTTCCATGAGTAGGGATTCCGCCTCGCGAAAGAGTGCGAAGCGCTCGGCGGGCTCCGCTTTCAGTGCCGCTTCACGCAGCAATGCCTCGTATCGCGGGTCGCTCCAGCCGGTGTTGTTGTTGCCGTTTCCGGCCGTCCACATGTTGAGAAAAGTGGTGGGATCGAGGTAGTCGCCGATCCAGCCGGCGGAAGCCATATCGAAATTGAGCGTTTGCTGGGCGTTGATGTAGGACCCCCAATCACGATTCTGGATGTTGATGCGGATGTTGAGATGCTCCAGCCACATGGCTTGAAAGGCCTCGGCGGCGGCCCGGGCGGAGGGCCGGGCGATGAGTAACGAGAAAACGGGAAAGCCATCGCCATCCGGAAAGCCGGCCTCAGCCAGCAGCGCGCGTGCCCTTTCAGGATCGAACTGAAGCTTCGGCTCGGGCTCGTAGGATCCCATCTTGGGTGTCAGCGAGGTTGCGGGCATGAATCCCTCCATGATGTGCTCGCAGATCTGGGCGCGGTCCAGCGTGAGCGCCAGCGCCTGCCGCACCCGCGGGTCGGACAATCCGGGCCGCGTCGTGTTCAGCCGGACGAAGGTGGTGCCGACATAGGGCTCCTGGCGGAGATATTCCGGCTCATTCTCCTTCACGGTCCGGATCAGATCGGAGGGGAGCTGGTAGGTCGTGTGAAGCTGGCCGGAGAAAAACGCCCGGGTCTCGGTGTAGGGGTTCTCGATCGGAAAGAAGCGGATTCCATTGAGTCCCACGCCCGCGGCGTTCCAATAATGCGGGTTGCGCTCGACCTCGATGAAATCATGGAAGCGCCAATGCTTGATCTTGAACGGTCCGTTTCCGACCAGGTGCTCCAGATTGCTCCACTTCGTGAATCGGTCGGTCATCTTCCCATGCTGCAGGACGACGTGCTTCGGCACCGGAAACCATGTGTAATGGCGCGTCAGGGAGGGCAGATACGGCACCGGCTCGCGCAGGTTCACCCGCAGCGTGAAATCGTCCTCGGCGGTCACGCCGACCCCGGCGATCTGGAACAGGTCTTCGCCCGCCTTTTCCGCCATGATCCGCAGCAGGTCTTCAGCCTGCTCCATGGAGGTCGCGGCGGGCCACTCGAAGCGAACCGCAGGGTCTTCCGAAATCCAGGAGAGGGAAGCGGCGGAGAGCGCGTCCAGACCCTTGCTTCGCACATGTCGTCGCCGCTGGTCATCAGTGATGGCGTCTTCCCAAGACGCTGAATCGCCCAGATCAATCTCGTCATCTGCGGCGAATTGGATGCCTTTGACATCGTCCCAAGCCACCCCGGGGACCGCACCGGCGTTCACCAGGATCCGTCCACGCTGATTCTTGTTGTAGGCCTCCGAGTTCTTCAGGAAATAAAGCATCTCCGCATATGGGCCGGCGAAATCCGGGTGGAGGAGGCGGTGGAACGCGAAAACGAAATCGCCCGCCGTGACGGCCGTACCGTCGGACCATTTGCCCTCCGGCTGAAGGCGGAAGATCCACTCGGTCATGTCCTCGTTATGTTCCCAGGAAGCGGCCGCGCCGGGCGGCTCCGCATCATCCTGCGAGGGATGATCGGCGACCAAGCCCTCGAACAGCGAGGTGATCACCTTGCTCTCGACCACGCCGGTAACAAGCTGGTGGTCAAGCGCCTTGGGTTCGGCCGAATTCCCGACGAGGAGTATCCCGTCGCGGTTCGCCCGCTCAACCTGCGTTTCCCTTTGGCAGGAGACGAGCAACAAAATGGCAGGGAAAATGAAGATGAGGAGCCTGCGGGACATGACGGGCGGGACTCTGAACGCATGCCGGGGCGATTGCAGCGGAATTTTTCCCCGTCGGCATCGTTTCGTGACGCTTCATTGGACCCTCAGGACTTGCATGACCGTGATCGAGGGTTAGAAACAACGGAACTTCCACGTGAAAAGCTACTTTCTCAGACGCCTGCTGCTCATCCCCCCCACCTTGCTCGGGATCACGCTGCTGGTCTTCACGATCACCCGATTCGTGCCCGGCGGGCCAATGGACCGGATGCTGCAGGAGGCGGCGAGCGCTGCGGAAAAGGGCGGCCGGAGCGGGTCCGCCGCCACCCGAGGGCAGGGCGGGTTGAGCGAGGAACAGATGGAGGAGCTTGAGGAACAATTCGGTCTCGATCAGCCGATCCTCCCCGCCTATGGCCAGTGGCTCGGGATCGTTCCCCGCGAGGTGCGGATTTCGAAAGGCGAGTACGGCAGCCGGGGTGAGGAAACCATCGGTGGCTCGATGGACTCCGACGCGGTCGCCACGGTCGTGCTGAGGGCGGACGGACGGATCGCCCATGTCACGCAGCAGGACGGGCGGATCGTTTCGGCGGTTTTCGCGGAAACCGGCAAGCCCATTGCCGACGAGAACTGGAAGGCGCGGTTCGAAAGCGAAAGTGACCGGCAGGAGCGTTTCGCCCGGCGCAATCCAAGTGCCGAGCTGCCCGGCTACCGACCGCGGGCGGTGGTGTACCAAACCCGTTTCGCCGGCTTGGCCCAAGGCGATCTGGGACGTTCCACGATCTATAACGACCCGGTTCACGAGATGATTCTCTCACGGATGCCGATCGCCCTCTACTTCGGTCTGCTCACGGCCATCATCACCTACGCGGTCTGCTTGCCCCTGGGAATTCTCAAAGCGCTGAAACACCGGACATTGATCGATAGTGCCAGCTCGGTGCTCATTTTCCTGGGGTATTCCATTCCCGGCTTTGCCCTCGGTGCCGTCCTGCTGGTCTACCTCGGTGCCCGTTTGAACCTTTTCCCTCTCTTCGGTCTGACCAGCCCGGATTTCGACCTGCTGGACAACTGGGGGAAGGTGAAAGATCTGGCCCACCATACCGTGCTGCCCTTGGCTTGTTACGTCATCGGCTCCTTCGCGATGTTGACGATGATGACCAAGAACAATCTGATGGACAATCTTGCGGCGGACTATGTCCGGACCGCGGTCTCGAAAGGAGCCAGCTTCCGCAAGGCGGTGTTCGGACATGCTTTCCGCAACTCGATGATCCCGATCGCCACCAGCCTCGGAAGCCTCATCACCGTGTTCATCGGCGGATCGATGCTCATCGAGACGGTATTCGACATCCAGGGATTCGGGCTCCTGCAATATCAATCGGTCCTGGCGCGGGATGTGCCGGTGATCATGGGCACGCTCACCATCGCCGCATTCCTCATGCTCGTCGGTCATGTGATTTCAGACTTCATCGTGGCAATGGTCGACCCGAGGATTAAATTCGAATGATGATCAGGACGATAGGATTCATCTGGTTGATCTTGGGAGCGCTGGCCGCACTCGGCGAAGTCATGGGCATCGCCTTCCCTACGGCGCGCTGGTTTTTCGCTGCGAGTCACCAGTTGCCCGCGCTACACATCGAGATTGGCGGAAACGTCTTCCCATGGTTCGGATGGCTGAGTGTGGCGATCCTCGTTTGCGGCGGACTGCTCATGATTGTCCGCTCGTGGATGGGGGGCCCGCCAAACCCCGTGACGCGGCGGCGCATCCAACGTTTTCGAGAGATCCGGCGCGGATATGTCTCTCTGCTGATCTTGCTCGCATTGGCGGGCGTCGCGGCGCTCGACCAAGTCGTCGTAGGCAACCGCGCTCTCGCCGTGCAATACCAGGGCGAGTGGAAGTTCCCGGCCTTCCTTCCCGGCCAGTTGAAAAACGAGAGTTTCGGCATCACGGGCGAGCGGGCCCAGGCCCCAGCCGACTACCGGGAAATCAAGCGGATTCTGGAAGCGGATGGCGGCGGCGGGCGGGTCATCATGCCGCTGATCCCCTACGCGCCTACCGGTGACACGCTGCCCCCGCGTTCGCGGAGGATGGTCCTGCGGGAGGGGATCTATCATGAATCCGGCAGCCGCGCGCCCTACTCCGGCTTGGTGGCGACCTATCACGACGTGGAGCGCGGCAGAATGCACATCCGTTATACCATGCGCGACGGCCGCCTCGCCGGCCCGTTCGACGGCTGGGACCCGGCAGGCGGCAGGGTCTATAGCGGCGAATATGTCAAAGGCGAGGCTATGGCCGAAAGATATGTCGGGGATGGCGATCTGGAATCTTTCCTCGAGCTGCCGGGCAGCGAATTTCGCGCCGTGAAGTATCATCCCGCGCCACCGCTCCCCGAGGAGGGTCATTGGCTCGGCACCACATCCAGCGGCTACGATGTTCTTGCCTATCTCTATGGCGGCCTGCAGGTGAATTTCAAAGCGGCGCTCATCTATCTGCCGATCGTGTATTTCATCGGTATTTCGGTCGGCATGATGATGGGTTACTTCGGCGGCTGGTTCGATCTCGCGGTCCAGCGCCTGATCGAGATCATGGACAACATGCCATTCCTATTCGTCGTGATTATTTTTTCCAGCATGGTCCCCGAGCGATTCAAGGGATTGCCGGTCATTCTCACGATCCTCATCCTCTTCGGCTGGATGGGTATGACCTACCTGATGCGGACCGCCGCCTATCGGGACAAGGAACGGGACTATATCGCGGCCGCACGCGTGCTCGGGGCGGGCACTCCGAGGGTGATGTTCCGCCATCTGCTTCCCAATACCGTGGCAATTCTCGTGACGTTGGTTCCCTTCACCGTTTCGGGTTTGATCTTTGCGCTGACCGCGCTTGATTATCTCGGTTTCGGACTTCCGCCCGAATATGCCACCTGGGGTCGACTGCTGAACGACGGTCTCGCCAATCTCTCCGCGCCGTGGCTCGTCACATCCACTTTCGCGGTATTGGTTGCCACCCTGGTTCTTATCACTTTCGTGGGCGAGGCCGTTCGCGAGGCCTTCGATCCGAAGAAATTCACCTATTACCGTTGATGCTCCGCCTCCTGAAACAAGCTGCCTGGCTCGCTTCGACGCTGGGGGTCGTTCTGATCGCCTCCTGCAACCGCGGGACCCAGGAGGTGTCACGCGCGCTGGACCTCGAATCATTCATTCCGCAATACAACCGCTATATCGAGGAATGGGTCCGGTCGCAGCGCGATGCGACCCTTGCCGAGATCGCCGAGCTTGAGAGCAATCTCACTACCGCCGACGGTGAAAAGAGGGAATTGATGGAAACCCAGCTCGGCTCACTTCGGCGCGATATGGAAAAATGGGACTACCGCCTCTCGATCGGCGGCTATTTCCGGGAAGGCAATCCGGATGAGATCCCGGGCGATCTGGTATGGGAAAACGGGCTGGAGCAACCTGAAATCGGGGATCCGAGAGCGACGAAGGGTGGTGTCCTCCGGCAATATTTCCTCGGACTGACCTACCCTCCCACTTTGCGTCCGATCGGCGACAATGCGAACCACATGTTTCGCGGCAATCTCTACGACGATATCGAATTGCCGCTGGTAAGCCTCCACCCGGACACCATGGCGGAGATCCCCGGAGTCGCCAAGGAATGGGCCGAGAGCAAGGATGGCCGCACATTGTATATCCGGATCGACCCGGAGGCGACTTATTCCGACGGTGTGCCGATCAAGGCCCGGGATTATCTCGTTACGGTCTACCTCTATGTTTCCGACAATATTGTCAATCCCTACGCAAAGCAGTATTTTCGTGAGGAATTCGCCCAGATCGCGACATTGGACGACAGGACGCTCGCGGTCTCGCTGCCAGAGCCAAAAGTATTCCTTGCCGGTTATGCGGGCGGGCTTCGTCCCTCCGCACCTCACTTCTATTCGGAGTATGGCCCGGACTACACCGAGCGGTACCAATGGCGCTTTCCGCCCACCACCGGTGCCTACGAAGTCCTGGAAGATGATATTGTGAAGGGCTCCTCCATCACGCAAACACGCGTGAAGGATTGGTGGGCCAAAGATCGCAAGTATTACCAATACCGATACAATCCTGACAAGATCGTGACCACGTTGGTGCGGGATGAATCGAAGGCCTTCGAGCTTTTCCGTGCCGGCGAGATTGACACCTTCATCGTCACCCGGCCGGAGTTTTGGTATGAGAAGTCGGAAATGCAGCCGGTGTACGACGGCTACATCAGGAGAGCCACGGTCTATAACACCTATCCGAAAATTCCCCGCGGACTTTATCTGAACGTAACCAAACCGCTTCTCGACGACCGGGACGTCCGGATCGGAATTCAATATGCCATGAACTGGCAGAAGGTGATCGACGTGATGTTCCGCGGAGACTACCAGCGGCTGAACGCGTTCAACGAGGGATTCGAGCTGTTTAGCGATCCTACCATCCGGGCCCGTCCGTTTTCCATTGGCGAGGCTCGCGAGGCCTTCCAAAAGGCGGGTTTCACGCAGGAGGGTTCCGACGGTATTCTGATGAAACCGGACGGCACGCGCCTGTCTCTCTCGGTGACCTATGCCGCCATGCCGCTGATCGACCGCATGATGGCGATCTTGAGGGAGGAGGCCCGCGCTTGCGGCTTCGATCTGAGGCTCGATGGTCTCGAAGCCACCGTGTCCTACCGCAAGCAAATGCAGAAACAACACGAGATGGTCCTGGGGGCGTGGAACACCTCCCTCCCGATCCCTGATTTTCATCAGTTTCTCCATTCGACCAACGCCTTTGACAACAAAGGCAATCCGAAGCCACAGACCAACAACACTTTTGTCTGGGCAAGGCCGGACACTGACAAGCTCAGCGAACAACTCCGGAATGCCAAATCTCTGGAGGAACTTGCGGACGCCGCCGCGAAGCTCCAGCGGATCATGCATGATGAGGCGATTTTCGTCCCGGGCTACTCGACGGATTTCATGCGGATCGCGTATTGGCGCTGGATCCGCTGGCCGGACTCCGAATTCACACCGTTCAGCCCCCGCTATGTCTATGATCCCCATGAGATCCACGTCCTATGGGTCGACGAAGAGATGAAACAGGAAACCATGGCCGCGAGGAGATCCGGGAAAACCTTCCCCGAATACAACCGCGTGTTCAGGCCGCTTGAGCGGGGAGAACCCGAACCCGAAACGGAAACGGAAACGGAATCGGAATCGGAATCGGAATCGGAATCGGAAACGGAAACGGAATCGGAAATCGAAGCGGAAACCGAGCCGATGCCAACCGAGGAGGTGGGCGAGCCGTGAGCAGCGCGTCCGACAACATCCTTGAGGTGGAGAAGCTGATCACCTCCTTCGAGACGGACCGCGGGCTGATGCGCGCGGTGGACCAGGTTTCC
>JBBSJY010000022.1:0-32713 GCA_038256845.1 Verrucomicrobiales bacterium
CCTGGCGCCCACCGCCGCCCTGATGGGCGGCAAGCCGGCGGGCGAAAGTTTCCTGATGGACCCGCGGGTTGTCAGCGTCACCGCGCTCACCGTCGAGGATCTGGATGAGGCGTCGGTGATCCTGTTGGCGGACGTTTCGCGGCTGCCCGCGCGGCTGGCCAACGCGGTTTCCGCCCGAGTCGCCGCGGGAGCGGGCCTCCTGATCATTGCCGGTCCGCGCTCCGAAGCGGATTTCTATAACCAGTGGCAAGGCAGCGAGGGCCTGCTCATCCCGGCATCTCTCGGCGAGGAAACGGCCAGCGAGGACGGCGTGACACCCGCCGCCTCCACCTTCGTCCACGAGGCGCTGGAGCTTTTCGAAAAAGGCGGCGATCTCGAAACCGCCCTGGTGAATCGCTGGAGAAAAACCGGCGAACTCAGCGAAGGCGCGATCCAGGCCGGAGCATTTTCCAACGGCGACGTTTTCCTCGCCAGCCGCACCTACGGCAACGGCCGGACCATGCTCGCCACCTGCGCGTTCGACGCCCGTTCCGGGAACCTGCCGGCCCGCCGCGCCTTCGTCCCGCTCGTCCATGAACTCGTCACCTGGTCGGCGGGTGGCGGGGTGAACCTCAACGTCGCCTCCTCATGGAGCCCGCAGCTCGCGCTTTCCCGGACCCACGGCGGCCTTTCCGGGACCTACTACAACAACCGTAGGAAAAACGGCGCCGCGGTCGCGCGCAGGATCGATCCCACCATCGATTTCCGCTGGGAAAACCGCAGTCCCCACAAGGGAGTGGGCCGCGACAATTTCGCCATCGTCTGGGAAGGCTCGCTGGTCCCGCCAGCGACCGGCGAATACGTCTTCGAAGCGGAGGCGGACGACCGCATCGAGGTCCGGATCGGCGATCATCCGGCAATGACCAAAGATGGCGGCGAGGGCTGGATCGGAGCCCTTAAGCTCGATGCCGGCGCGGTTTTGCCGATCTCGATCCGCTACGAGGAGGAAAACGGCAACGCCACCGTCCGGCTCTTCTGGAAACCTCCGGGAGGGGAAAAACAGATCATTCCCTCCTACGTCTTCCAGCCTTCCGGCGAAGCCACGGTCGAGACCTTGCAAGCGCTCGATCCGCGAGGACTCCCGCGCGAGGCCACCCTCCGCGAGAGCATGTCCGGTCGCGATCTCTCCATCTCCGGCCCCGCGGTGCCGGGAATCTATCAGGTTTCCGTCGGCGAGGCAGTCGGCGTGGATTTCGAGGCCATCGAGAACGGCCAACTTCCGGTCGTCGTCCTCCGCGATGCATCCGAGAGCGTTTTCGAGCCGATGCAGGCGGATGATCTCGCGCTCGTCCGCAAGCACATCGATCTGCTCCAGCCCTCGTCGGTGGCGGACATTCTCGGCGTGCTGCAGGGCAAAGGCTTCGGCCGCGAGATATGGAAATGGCTGGCGATCCCGGCACTGCTTTTGTTTATGTTGGAAAGCCTGTTGGCCCGCTGGGTCTCGAAGAACCGCCGCACGGCGGAAGACGTGAGGGTGGAGTTCGGTGAAGACACCGTCTGGAGAGGAGGCATGCGATGATCCTCCCGGCAGTCAGACTGGTGGTGGTTTTCGCAGCCGTGTGGGCCTCGCTTTACGGCCTCGGCCGGGTGCTCAGCATCGCGCCGGATTGGCCGCTGTGGGTCGTCGCCGCCGGCGTGGCGGTGGTCGTGGAACTGATCCTTTTCCTTTACCGCTACGAAGCCGGAGCCGTGACTCCCCGCCGCGCCCGCTGGATCATCGGCCTGCGCCTGATGGCACTGGCGGTTCTGGTCTGGATCCTCATTTCCCCAAGCTGGGTCCGCAAGGTCACCCGCGAACTTCAGCGCGAAGTGGTCGTCATCCTGGACGATTCCGCGTCCATGCATCTCACCGACGACGACCAGGATTCCACCCGCCTGCAACAGGGCGAAGCCGCACTCGCGCAAGCACAGGTCATCGAGCAACTCCGGGAAAACCTCCGCGTCCGGGTCATCCGCGCCGCCCGCAGCGTCCAAGCGGAGGGCGAGGAAGTCGCCGAAGGCTGGGGTGATGCCACCGATCTCGCGGCCGCGCTCGACAGCGTGCTGGAACAGGTCCCGCCCGACGAACTCGCGGGCGTGCTGATGGTCAGCGACGGCCGCCACAACCGGCCCGCACGGGTGGAGGAGGTCGCCCGACGCTTTGGGATTCTCGACGCGCCCGTTGGAATGGTTGCCGTGGGCAGCGCGGAGCCGCCGAAGGACGCCTCGGTTCTCGCCGTCCGTGCGCCGGAGGCGATCCATCTCGGCGACCGCATGAGGGTCGCCGCCGATCTGAAGTTCGACGGCTACAAGGGACAGACGGCCAAGGTCACCCTTCGCCGCGGCGAAGAGGTGCTGGAGGAGCGGGAAATTTCCATCCCGCAGGAACATCACCGCGAGGAAGTCCGCTTCGCCCAGATCCCCGACGAGGGTGGCGTGGGCGACTACCGCGTGGAGATCGACCCGCTCGACGACGAGCGTTTCGCCGACAACAACGCCTGGGAATTCGAAACCTCGATCACCGACGCGCGGACGAACGTGCTCATCATTGAAGGCGTGCCGCGCTGGGAATTTCGCTACCTCCGCAATCTCTTCTACGGCCGCGACAAGTCCGTCCACCTGCAGCACGTCCTGCTCGACCCGGACCGAATCGAAGGCCAGACGGATCCCGAGATCGCCGCTTCGGCATCCCGCCCTTTCGGCGACGCGCTCGCCACCCGTCTCCCCGCCAGCGAAGAGGAGTGGCGGAAATTCGATGTCGTCATTCTCGGGGATGTGAATCCCTCCACCCTCGATGCCGAGTCATGGGAAATCCTTTCCCGCTGTGTCAACGAACGCGCCGCGCTGCTGGTGATGATCGCCGGCCCGCGCTACATGCCCCATGCCATCGACAACGAAACCGGCCGCGCGCTGGTCCCCGCCGAGATGGACTGGAGCCGCAGGACCTACTTCGGCGAAGGCGGCGAGCCGTTCCGATTCTCGCTCACCGGCGAGGGACGGAATCACCCGATCACCCAGCAAAGCATCGGCGAAACGCTCAACGAACAAGTCTGGGCAGGCTTTCCTGAAATCAAATGGCGACACCCGGTCGAGAGCCTGAAGGACGGGGCCGAGGTCCTCATCGCCGCAGCCGCTGGCGATCAGCGTGAGTTCGTGGAATCCGGAGCCGGCCTGGAAGATGCCCTCGCGGCGATCACCCAGCGCCGCGAGCGCGAGGCCGATGCAGCCCTGCTCGTGACCCGCCAGACCGGCAAAGGAAAAGTCGCCCTCCTCCTCACCGACCGCACCTGGCGCCTCCGCGAAGGCGCGGGCGATCTCTATCACCACCGGTTCTGGGGAAATCTCGTCCGCTGGGGCGCCGGACCCACGCTCCGTGCGGGTGGCCAGCGCGTCCGCCTCGGCACCGACCAGCTCACCTACACGCCGGACGACCGCCCGCAGGTCACCGCCCGTCTCCGCGACACGTCGCTCGCCCCGGTGGCCGACGATTCGTTGCGGGCGGAGGTTCTGCTCGACGACGAGGTGATCGCCAGCGTGCCCATGACCGCCGTCGAAGGTTCCAACGGCCTTTTCGAAGCCCGGCTCGAGCGTTTCCAAAACGCCGGCCGCTATCAGGTCCGCGTCCGCGGCGAGCGCGCCGACAGCCTGATGGAAGAGGACGGCGTCCGCGAGGTGAGCGCGGGATTCCGCGTCGTCGGCTCCCGCGGCCCGGTCGAACTGGCCGAAACCACCCTCAATCTGCCCCTTCTCCAGACCGTCGCCGACCTCTCCGGCGGCAAGGTCGTTTCCACCTACAACGCCGGCGAGCTGACCGAGCTTTTCCTTACGGAAAAAGACGAGCGCGAGGAAGTCCGCGAGACCAGCTTGTGGGACCGAAGCTGGGTGCTCGCGCTTTTCGCCCTTTTCCTCTCCGCGGAATGGGTGCTCAGAAGAGCCGGAGGACTCCCGTAAAGAAAAATTGCCATGAAGCCGAACGTCACATCCCAGGAAATCGAAACGCGCCTTGGCGCGGTCCGCGCGCGGATCCGCCGCGTCCAGACCTTGCGCGGCATCGCCGTCGTGGGGACCATCGCGCTCGCCGGTCTCATCCTGATCATGGCGGCGGACTATTTCCTCGCCCCCCTCCCCGTCGCCGCGCGCTGGGCGCTGTTCATCGCGTGGCTGCTGAGCATGGCGGTGGCGGCGAAGTTCGGTTTTGCTCCGCTGTGCCGGAAAATCGGCCTCATCCAGATCGCCCGC
Organism: Verrucomicrobiales bacterium; assembly: GCA_038256845.1. Lineage (GTDB taxonomy): Bacteria > Verrucomicrobiota > Verrucomicrobiia > Verrucomicrobiales > Akkermansiaceae > Luteolibacter. The sequence goes on from JBBSJY010000022.1 coordinate 4,258, forward strand.
TGGCTGGAAGGCCGCCATCCCGAAATCGAGGAACGGCTCAGCACCGTCTTGGAGCTTTCCCACGAAGGGAGCAATGTCTCCCCCGGCTTTCTCGAAGCGCTCGCCACCGCCGCGGAAAAGGACATCGGCACCGTCGATCCCTTTTCGGAAGTCCGCTCCGCCCAGACCCGCAGACGCTGGGGCCGGCCCGCTCTCGCGCTGCTCGCGGCGCTCATTCTTTGCCTCGTGATCTGGCCAAGCGAAGCCGGCCGCCTGCTTGTTCGCGCCGTCGCCCCCTTTTCGGATCTCGGCAATGTGGGAGCCGCCAGTTTCACCGTCACCCCGGGCAATCTCGAGGTGCTGGAAGGCGACCGCATCGAGATCGAGATCGATTACACCGGCCGCGCCGACCGCTTGGATCTTTGGATGGAACGAAAAGATGGATCGAAATTTTCCCAAGCCCTCACCCGCACCGGCGATGGCTTCCGATACGTGCTCGATCCCGCCCGCGAAGGCTTCCGCTACCGCGTCCGCGCCGGCCGCGACGAGAGCGACGCCTACACCGCCACCGTTTGGCCGCTGCCGGAAATCCTCAAGCCCGAGGTCACGCTCAAGTATCCCGAATATGCCGGCATACCGGATTACCGCTCGTCCCTCGGCCGCGGCGTCGAGGCCGTGAATGGCACCGCCGTCACGCTCGCCGGTGCCACCAACACCGCCATCGAGGCCGCGTGGCTGGAGATCGCCGGGCAGCGCGTCGCCGAAGGAACCATCGAATCCGCCGCCAGCGGGGGCCGCGTCGCATTTTCATGGACGCTCGAAACCGGCGTCTCCGGCGAGGCGGTCGCCAAACTCCGCCACCGCCTCGGCCGCGAGATCGATGCCCTCCGTTTCCAAGTGGAGGTGCTCGAGGACAAGCCGCCGTTCGTCCTGCTGATCAGCCCGTCCCAGCGCGAACTCCGCGTCCGCCCGGACGAGGTCTTCAACATGCGCTACGAGGTCACCGAGGATTTCGGCCTAAGTACGCTTTCTTTCGAAGTGGAGGCCGGTGAAACCAAAGCCCTCCCGCAAGACCTGCCGCTGCTTGTCCGCGGCTCGAAGCCCCAGCGTTTCCGCGGCTCGGGCGAGGTGGTCGTCGGCTCGCTGCGGTCGATGTTCAACGGTGCCAACGAAATGCGGATCCGCGTGAAGGCGACCGACGCGCTCCCGGAAAACCTGGGCGGCCCCGGCATCGGCTACTCCGAATGGGTCCGCCTTCATGTGGACCAAAGCGCCGAGTCCTTCGCCCGCCAGGAACTCCGCCAGGAACACGACGGCGCCCGCGACACCATCGAAGAAGCCATCCGCGATGCCCGCGAAGCCCGCGACCGCATGGACTGGAACCGCGACCAGATAAAGAACGACCAGCTCAATCCGGACGCCCAAAAGCATTTCCAGGAAGCCGCCGAAAAGCTGGCCAGCGCAGAGGAGAAACTCAACGAACTCACCCCCCGCATGGAGGAAAGCGTTCATGCCGCCAAGGCCGACTCGGTCGAGAAGGCGGCGGAGAAACTCGAGAAATCCCGCGAAAGCTTGGAAAGCGCCCCGCTCCAGGACACCGCCGAGCAGCGCCAGGAAAAACTCGCCGAAGCCAGGCAGGCGGCCGAGGACGCCATCCAGGCGCTCGAAGCCGTCCGCCAGAAAATGGATGAGGATCGCGAGCGCGTCCAGGATCTCGCCCGCGTCCAGGAACTCGCCCAGCAGCAGCGCGAGCTCGCCCGTCAGGCGGAGGAAAATCTCACCCAGCTCGCGGAAAACCAGCCGACTCCGGAAGATTGGCAGCAGCGTCAGCAGCAAATGGAGGAAGCCCTCCGCCAGCAGCTTCGCGAACGTACGGATGCCCGCGCCGACGCCCTCCAGGCGCAGGCGGAACAGGCGCAGGCGCTCGCCGAGGAAGCCCGCGCCATCGCCGAAAACCAACAGGACCTCCAGCAGCAAACCGAGCAAATGGCCAGGATCCCGGATCCCGCCGCCACGGAGGAGGCCGCCCGCGAAGCCATCGCAAAGGAGCAGGCCGCCATCACCGAAGAGGCGAAATCCGAACTCGCCCAAGCCGGACAGGAAAACCGCCCGCCCGCCGATTCCCTGCCGGAAGCCACCGCCGCCGCCGAACAGGCCCAGGAGCAATTTTCCAAAGGCGAAGACCAGGCCGCCGCCGACTCCGCCGAGACCGCCGCCGAGGCCATGAAGGAAGCCGCCGCCCAAACAGATCCCGCCGCCGCCCAAGCCGATCCCGCCGCCGCCCAAGCCGAGTCGCTTGAAAATCTGGCCGAGCGCCAGGAAGCCGTCGCCGAAGCCATGGAAGCGCTCGCGAATGGCGATCCCGCCGCCGCCCTCCAGGCGATGCAGGAGGCTCAGAGCCAAGGTCTGGAGGAATCGATCCGCGACGCCCTCGCCGAGGCACAGGCAGACATCGCCGCGGACGCGAAGGCCGAACTCGCCCAAGCCCGGCAGGAGCGCAACAACCTCGCGGATTCCCTCCCCGAAGCGGCCGGTGCCGCGGAGCAGGCGCAGGAACAAATCGCCGCCGCACAGGACCAGGCCGCCGCCGAGACCGCCCAAGCCGCCGCCGAGGCGATGAACGAATCCGCCGCCCAGGCCGATCCCTCCTCCACCGCCGAGGCCGCCCAGGCCGAGTCGCTCCAGAATCTCGCCGAACGCCAAAAGGGCATCGCCGAAGCCTTGGAAGCTCTCGCCGAAGGCAACCTTCCCGCCGCCCTCCAAGCCATGCAGGAAGCCCAGGCCGCGGCCGCCGGCGAGCTGGCCGAAGCGATCCAATCCATGCCGACGGTCGAAAACTCGGGTCCGATGAACGAGGCCGCGCAAAACGCAGCCCAAGGCACCGAGAAAGCCCAGGCCGCCGCACAACAAGGTCAGCAAGGCGAACAGCAGCAGGCCGCCGCACAGCACGAACAAGCGGGCCAGAACTTCGAAATGGCCGCCGCCGCGCTCGACCGCGCCGCCGAGGAGTTTTCCCAAGCCGCGCAACAAGCCGCCTCCCAAACTCCGGATTCCAACAAGGCGCCGATCCCCGCCGGCGAGCTTTCCGAGGCATTCCAGCAGGCGTCCCAGGCCGCGCAAAACGCCCAACCGGCCGCCGCCGCCATGCAGGCCGCCGCCGCCGCCCAAGCGCTTTCCCAAGCCGCCCAAGCCGGCCGCCAGCAGATGCAAGGCCTCCAACCCGGCATGCCAGGTATGCCCGGCCAACCCGGAATGCCCGGCATGGAACCCGGCCTCGAGGTTTCCGACGATCCCAACCGCCCCGGCCAGGCCTCGCCCGGCCTCCCGCCCGAACTCGCCAAGCTTGGCATCAGTGCCGCGGACTGGGAAAAAATCCAGGCGACCCTCAACGCCGACGTCGGTGCCGGCGGAGCCGATGCCGTCCCCGAGGAATACCGCGGCCTTGTGAAAGGCTACTTCGAGAGTATGTCCAAGACGACCCAACCGTAATCCATGATGACCCGATTTCTCGCCGGAGCACTGGCCTCAGCCTGCCTCCTCGCTCTCCCGACTTCCGCTCCCGCCCAGGAGGCCGCCGATCCGATTTTCGCCGAATGGCAGGACCGCGTGGACCCCGCCATCGACCGGGCGCTCCAATACCTCGCCCGCGTCCAGCGCAGCGATGGCACCTTTCCGGAAAATTACGGCGACTCCACCGGCATCCCCGCCCTCGTCGGCATGACATTCCTTTCCCGCGGCCACCTCCCTACCGAGGGTCCCTACGCCGAGGCCTTGAATCGCTGCATCGACTTCGTCCTCAACAACCAGAAGGACAACGGCCTCTACGAAAAAGGCCACGCCGGCAGCGGGCCGATGTATGCCCACAACATCTCCACCCTCTTTCTTTCCGAGGTCAGCGGCATGGTGGATCCCGCCCGTCAGGAAAAGATCGAGCAGACCCTGCCTAAAGCCCTCAAGGTCATCCTCGAAGCCCAAGCGGTCAAAAAGGATCAGAATCACCAGGGCGGCTGGCGTTATCATCCCGGTTCCAACGATTCGGACACTTCGTGCAGCGGCTGGGCGCTTATGGCCCTCCGCTCCGCCAAGCTCAACGGGGCCGCCGTTCCCGACCAGGCCATCGAGGACGCCGTCGGATACCTCAAACGCCGCCAGGACAACGAGCGCGGCTGCTTCGGCTACACCGGCACGACCGACCACGCCAAATCCCTCACCGGCATGGGCCTCCTCTGCCTCGAACTCTGCGGCCTCCACGGCTCGCCGGAAACGGAAAAGGCGGCCGACTACATCATGAAGACCTTCCGCGATCTCCCCGGCGACCAGTTTGAATTCTACGGAAATTACTACAATGCCCAAGGCATGTTCCAGATCGGCGGCCGCTACTGGGCCGAATATGCCGCCTGGATGTATGACACCTATCTCGGCAAGCAGGACGACGACGGCTCGTGGAACAGCCGCGAGGCCGGCCGCATCTACGGCACCGCCATGATGACCCTCGCCTTCACCGTCCCCTACCGCCAGCTCCCCATCTATCAGCGGGACGAAACGGTGGACGAAGGAGACCTCTGACCGTGGCGGCGGTTTCCAACCGCCAAGCCCCTTCACTCCCCGGCCTACCGGATCATCGGTCGAATCGAGCTCTTAGCTCCGGGTCGAAATCCGGAACCTTTGCCCTCCACGAATCGTCATCCACCGGCAACCGGTAAAAAAGGATCTGCGGAAGATTTTCGGTTTTACCAATGTCGATTACGAGCACTCGTGCCCCCACCTCGCACTCCTTCACGCCCGTGTCGTCCCGGTCTGGAGTCATGCTTCTCTCAAGATCGCCCGGCGGCCTTCCGGTCGCCGCCTCGAATGCCCCGTGATCTGTCAGTTCAAGCAGATCAACCTGATGAAGAAACCGTCCTTCACCTGCGTCACCCCGAATCACCTCAAGAACACGTCCCCGCACCGATAGCTGACGGGAAGTGAAACCGGCGGATTGCTCGGGAGGCGATTCCTCCGCAGCCGTCACCTCAACCAGCAGGATCCGTCGGCTCGCCTTGGCGAAACCGAGCCGGTCTTCGTGCTTGATGACCATTTCCGAGAAGCCCACCGCCGTTCCAATCAAGCCGCCAAGAATGACCATGGTCGAAAACCCGGTTCCCATGAAGGTCATGTCGGAAAGTTACGGCCGCCCGCCGTGGTGAACAATGCCGGATTTTCGGGCACCCCCACCATTGCGCACTTGGCCGGATGATCGTTGTTTTCCGTGCTGGGCTGCCTCAGTGGGTGGCGGATGATTAAACAACACAAAACATTGCACTTTTTGAAATCTTTTGTAGAGTCCAACCATGCAGCTGCTCAAGCAGCTTTCCGCTACGCTCCGCTCTCTGGCGGATCGGGAGCACTGCGTGTTCGCGCCGTCGGATCTAGCGGCGGCGGTGCCGGGCTGCGGGCAATTGGCGGTCCTTTTGTCTCGGGCGACGAAGGCGGGGCTGCTGAAGCGGGTTTGCCGGGGAATCTATTTTTATCCGGTGCCGGATTATCCGTCAGGAAACCTGCTGTTTCATGCGGCTGCGCGACTGCGGGCGGGCGAGTTCAACTACATCAGCCTGGAAACCGCGTTGAGCGATGCGGGCGTGATCTCGCAAGTGCCGATGAACTGGATCAGCCTCATGACTTCCGGGCGCAGCCATGTGGTGGATTGCGGTGATTATGGAAACATCGAGTTCGTGCATACGGCGCAGCGGCCGAAAGATATTAGAGGCGAGCTTTTCTACGACGCGGAACGGCACCTCTGGCGTGCTTCGGTGCGGCAGGCGATGCGGGACATGAAAGCCACCCGCCGGAGCATGGAACTGATAGACGGGGAGGTGGCACGTGAGCTTGTTTGACCAACTGGTGGACGAGGCGCTGAAATCACGCCCGGATCTTTCCCTTCTCCGCCCGGTGGTGGAGAAGGAGCTTCTCCACCACGACATCCTGCGCGAGCTGGGCGCGGCGGGCTTGCTCGCCGGCCTCACTTTCGTCGGCGGCACCTGCCTGCGCGCCTGCTATGGCTCCGAACGATTGAGCGAGGACCTGGATTTTACCGGTGGAAGGGATTTCTGGCGCGACGATCTCAGGGAACTCGCCGACATTCTAACAGTTCTGGTCGAAACCCGCTACGGCCTGCCCGTGAGCGTGAGCGAACCGGTGAAAACCACGGGCACGGTGTCCACATGGAAACTCACCGTCGAGACCCGGCCCGGCCGCAGGAGTCTCCCGGCGCAACGCATCCATATCGATATCTGCGCCATCCCCAGCCACGACCCGAGGCCGATGATGTTGCGCAATCTCTACGGCGTCGATCTCGGCACCTCCGGCCTCATCCTCCAGGCGCAGAGCCGCGAGGAAATTCTCGCCGACAAGATCGTCGCCCTCGCCTTCCGCGAGAACCGCGTCAAGAACCGCGACCTGTGGGACATCGCGTGGTTGGTTCAGCGCGGAGTCGAACTGCCCGCAAAGTTGATCCCGCTGAAAGTGCGCGACCACCAACGGGAAGAAGCCGAATTTTCCGACCTGCTGCGGACCCGGACCCGGGGTCTCAGAAGCCAGCCGGAAATGCGGCGGGATTTCATCCATGAGATGCGCCGATTCCTCCCTGCGGCGAGTGTAAAAGGGACCATCGAGCAGGAAGCGTATTGGCAGTATCTGCTCCAATTGCTGGACGAGCAGGCGATGCGGGCGATTGACGCGTTGCCTGCTTAATCCCGTGCTCCTTGGCGAAGTCGGCCGCCGCTTCGGGGACATCCCGCAGTTTGTTCACAGGGATGAAGCGAAGGTTATGCTGCACGGCTTCCCCTCAAGGAGTGCATCGGCCCCGCCCCCATCTGCTAGACAAGCGAAACTTGCGAAAGGTAGCCCTGTTATTCCTCCCCGGCGGCAACCCCGCTTCCGGGAAGCTTCAGCTCCGGGTCGCCGGATTTTGTCGGGCACCGCGCACCATTTCATGTAAATCACATCCGTCGCCCAGTCCGCGCTTCTTGATCTCTATGGCCAACGCGACGGCTGGCACCTACCAATCATTCATCTTCTGCATGCGGGATGAGAGGTTCATCCAACCCATCCAACCCATCCGGCGGTGAATGCCGCCCGGCGGGCAGGAATTTTGAGCTTTGCGCGAAAACCGAGTTGGCCTCTGTCATCCGCCGCTGTTCCCTTTCCCAATGCCCCACTTCATCGCCAACGCAGACTACGAGGAAAAGGATCCCAACCCCGTCTCACTCGAACCTGGGGAGGAGATCAACGTCGGTCCCGCCGACCGCGCGTGGCCCGGCTGGGTCTGGGTCCGCGACAACAACGGCCACAGCGGATACGTCCCCGAAGACATCCTCGAACCTCTCGGCGAGGGCCGCTTCGCCGCCCTCGAACATTTCGACCCCACCGTCCTCACCGTCAAGCGGGGCGACAAGCTCGAATCCCTCCGCCAGATCCACGGCTGGCACTGGTGCAGGAATGCCGCCGGAAACGAAGGCTGGATCGCCGGCTACCTGATGAAGCCGGAATAACCGGGGCCGAAAATCCCCGTGCACGTCCGGCCTTTGACAGCAAACGCGGAATTGAGAGTCGCAGGTTTGCAGTCGCTGGACGGATAGGATCTGGGCCGAACCGCCCCCATCTTCTTAAAACAAAGCCGCCGCTCCGGAAAGAGAGGCGGCTCGATGGGGGGAAACGTTAGGACTCCCGGGCTCAGCCGCGGCGGCGGCGAAGCATCACTAGCAGGCCGAGAGCACCGAGAAGCGCGGTGGTCGGCTCGGGTATGACGATATTGTCCACCGTAAAGCTGCCCTCTCCCGTGTTCGGATCTACGGCGGCTCCCCCATCGCGGATGCCGAAGTGAAGGCTGCGGGACGGCTCGGCGGCGGCGGAGCGGAATCCGAGAATCCCACTGTTGAACTGATTCGTGCCGTCTGAGATGCTCGCCGACCATGTCCCACCACCCAGAATGTTGACCGCGAATTCGTAGATATTACCGACTTGCAGTTCGATGCCCGTATCGATCACCGACATATTTGCGTCGTTGAATGCACTCGCCGTCAACGGGGTGTAGTTGAACAAATTCCAAGTCAAAGCCGACGTGGCGTCATAGGTCGCTCCGGCCGGGCCTCCGGTCAACTGGGCACCCCGGATCAGCCAAGTGCCGTCCGCGCCGAATTCGCCCTGGGTTCCGGGTCGATCAAAAATTTGGAAATAATCTTCGGCAGTCCCGCCGCCGCCGCCAAGGATCGCATCCACATTGTTAACACGGATATCGAACCTGAGGGTATAGGGGATTGTCTGGGGGTCATACGTCCGGCTGAAAGCACCGAGCTGATTTACGTTGGTCGTCGAAATCTGGAGCGAATTCCCGGTGATATTGCTGCCCGAACCGATCACGTTGCCGGTGAAGGTAGCCGGACCATTCTTCGCCCACGGCGTGCTCCAGCCGGTGCCGCCGGTCTGGGTGGTCACGTCTCCAAGGGTATAGCCGGACTCGAAATCATCCACCAGGACGGCGCCGGAGGCGATCCCGAGGAAGGAAAAGGCGGCAACGGCGGCAACGGCCGGGGTTCGAAAATTGGCAAACTTGATCACGTAGGGGAATTTCATAGGAGTAGAGGCTTTTGAAATCGGCGTTTTCAACCGATTGACGAGGTTTCTATTGAGCTCTCGGCGCGAGGTCAAGACCAGGAAAGTTTGGAATTGGAATCATGCGCATCCTGTATTTTCCTCTGCCGGTTCAAAGCCCGCCTGGCTAACAGCCCGCTGTGGTTCAGAAGAATGGTGAAAATTCCCCGCTCTGGCGGCGACTTTCCCCTTGCCAAGTTCCGTCCCTTCCCTTACTCCCGCCGCCCCTCTCAGCCGCCATACCACCAACGAAAACCCGGGGGACCCCACGCGCGGCAGGTTTTCAAGCATCGCCCGTCCTGAATCAAGGCGGGAAACAAATACGAAATGATCAACGACCTCATCAACGAAATGGTGGACGCCGGCGTCCACTACGGCCACCAAACCAAGAAGTGGAACCCCCGCATGAAGCCCTTCCTCATGAAGGATAAAGGCGGCATCTACATCATCGATCTGGAAAAAACCGTCCAGCAGCTCGACAAGGCCTCCGATTTCCTCGCCGACCTCGTCGGAAAAGGCAAGAAAGTCCTCTTCGTCGGCTGCAAGCGCCAGGCCCAGGACGCGATCCGCGAGGCCGCGGAAGCCACCGGCCAATACTACGTCAACCACCGCTGGCTCGGCGGCATGCTCACCAACGCGACCACCGTGCGCAAGTCGGTCGAGCGCCTCAAGTATCTCGAAACCATCGAAAAGCAGCCTGAGTTCAAGGCCATGTCCAAGAAGGAACTCGCCGCCCTCGGCCGCGAGCGTGAAAAGCTCCTCCGCAACCTCCGCGGCGTCCGCGACATGGACAAGAAACCCGACGCCGTGGTCATCGTCGATTCCGCCCGCGAAACCATCGCCGTCGCCGAAGCCCGCCGCCTCGGCATCCCGATCGTCGCCCTGGTGGACACCAACGCCGATCCGGCCCTCGTCCAATACCCGATTCCCGGCAACGATGATGCCATCCGCGCGATCCGCATCATCCTCCAGAACCTGGTCGATGGCATGGTTGCGGCCCGCAAAAACTGATTCACGTTTCACGCGGGCGGCCTGCCTTGACGGCGCGCCGCCCGTTTCATCTACCATCCCAACCACACTTTTCCCGCCATGATCACCGCCTCAATCGTCAAAGAACTCCGCGACAAGACCAACGCCGGCATGATGGACTGCAAAAAAGTCCTCACCGAAACCAACGGCGACCTCGAAGCCTCCATCAAGCTCCTCCGCGAGCGCGGCATCGCCAAGGCCGGCGCCAAGGCCGACCGCGCCGCCAATGAGGGTGTCATCACCGCCCGCGTCGCCGCCGACCAGAAATCCGGCATCCTTCTCGAAATCAACTGCGAGACGGACTTCGTTTCCAAGAACGAGAACTTCCAGGCCTTCGTCGCCTCCATCGCCGACAAGCTGGTCGAAGCGAAGGCTGCCGACCTCGAAGCCGCCGCCGCCGTGGAAAACGGCGAGCATAATATCGGCGACACCATCAAGGCCAAGGTCGTCGAAGTCGGCGAAAACCTCCAGTTCCGGAAGTATGTCCGCTACGATGCGGCCGAGGGAGGCGTGGTCGCCTCCTACATCCACCTCGGCGGAAAAGTCGGCGTCCTCATCGAGGTCGGCACCACCAAGCCGGAGACCGCCTCCTCCGCCACCTTCAAGGAACTCATCAAGGACCTCACCCTCCACATCGCCGCCTCCGCGCCGAAGGGACTCTCCCGCGAGGACATCCCGGCCGACGTCGTCGATGCCGAGCGCGAAATCTTCCGCGCCCGCCTCGCGGACAGCGGCAAGCCTGCGAACATCATCGAAAACATCCTCAAGGGTCAGATCGGCAAGTTCTTCGCCGAAAGCTGCTTCCTCGAGCAAGGCTTCGTGAAGGATCCCGACGTCACCGTCGCCCAGCTCCTCGAAGCCAAGGGCAAGGAACTCGGCGACACACTCACCGTCACCCGTTTCGTCCGCTTCGGTCTCGGCGAATAATCGACCCTCCGTTTCTCCAGCGCCCACCTCCCCACGGAGGTGGGCTTTTTTTTGCCCTTCCCGTCATCAGAAAGGATGTCGCGCGCCTCACTCGGCGGCCGTCGCGAGAGCTCCCTCAGGCTTCTCTCCAAAGTATCTTTGCACGATCGCGCGCAGGTCGTCGGGACTCACGGGTTTCACGACGTGGTGATGAAAGCCGGCTTCCGCCGAGCGCTGTTTGTCCTCGTCGCGCCCCCATCCGCTCAGCGCCACCAGTGTGCCGCCGATGTTTTCCGAGCGCATCTGCCGGGCGGCCTCCATTCCATCCATGACCGGCATACCCAGGTCCATCATCACCAGATCGGGAACGAAATCGCGCGCTTTCTCCACGCCCGCCTTGCCGTCGTAGGCGACCGCCACTTCCATTCCCTCCAGCCGGAAGAACAAGGCGAGCATGTCCGCCGCGTTCTTCCCATCGTCCACCACCAGCACACGTTTCCGGGTAGGTGCGGAAGGCGCTTCAGGTTCCGGGGCGACCGGCTCCGGCCTTGTCGCAACCACGCAACCGGGCAGCCTCACTCGAAACTCACTCCCCTTCCCCTTTCCATCGCTCCTCACGGCGACCGTTCCGCCGTGCAATTCCACCAGCGACTTCACCAGCGTGAGGCCGATCCCCAGCCCGTCCGCGCTGCCATCCGCAGTCTGTTGGAACAGCTCGAAAATCGATTGCTGGTCGTTTGTTTCGATTCCCATCCCGTTGTCCCGCACGCGCACCCAGGCATCCGTCCCCTCCGTTCCCGCCTCCAACTCGATCCGTCCACCCTGCGGGGTGTATTTCGCCGCGTTCGATAGCAAATTCGATACGAGCTGTGCCACCCGGGAGGGATCCACGTCGACCATCACTCCCTCCGCCGGCAGGCGGAGCGCCAACGAATGGCCGCGTTCTTCCACCAGCGGCTGAGCCGCCTCGATCGCATTCCGCAGAATGCCCGCATAGGATTCCTTCGACTTTTTCAAAACGATTTTTCCGGTGTTCACCCGCGACATATCCAGCAGATCGTCGATCAGATGCACCATTTGTGCCGCCTGCCGTTCGATGATTCCCGTCACCCGGTCCACCACCGCCGGCGCCTTGCCGGAGCGCTTCATCACATCCAGGCCGGTGAGGATCGGAGCCAGCGGGTTTCGCAGCTCATGGGCCAGCGTGGCGAGGAACTGGTCCTTCCGGCGGTCCGATTCCCGTAAACTTTCCACCAGCCGCAGACGGACATGCGCCCCGGTGACGTATTGCGAAAGGGTGTCCAGGAACTCCATTTCCTGCGGAAAAAACGGCCCGCGCAACCGGCTCCCGAAGATCAGGATACCCAGCACCTGCTGCCCGACCGACAGTGGCCGGCAGGAATAGCCCCGGATCCCCTCGGCCTGCAGCACCGTCCGGGCTTTCCGATAGGCCTTGGCCAGCCGATGCGCCAAGGTGTCACCCTCCACCGCCTGAGAACCGAAGTAGATTCGTCCGATTTCTTCCACGAGATGATTCTCCAATCCGACGGCGAATACGACCCGTGGCACCCCCCCCTCGCCAGGCATGACCATCAGACAGACATCCGTCTGCACGTAGTCGCTCACCGTCTCGCACATCTGCCGCAGCATGAGTTCCGGGCTATCCGAATTGAGAATCACCCGTCCCGCTTCTCCCAGCAAGCGGCGGCCCTCGTTCTGCCGCTTGATCGCCATTTCCGCCTCCTTGCGATCGGTGATGTCGGTGGCCATGACGAAAAACCCTCGCACCGATCCATCCTCCATGCGATCAGGCGTGTAGGTGAGCTCCATTTCGCGCCGTCCGTGGATCAGGTGGTCCAGCGGCGCTTCGAACTTTACCGTTTCCCCATTGAGAACCCTTTCGAAATAGGGGGCACGGATGCGATAGGCCTCCTCCCCCATCACCTCCCGCAGGTGGGTTCCCTCGATTTTCCCTTCCGGGAAGTGCATCCACTCCCGGCAACGCCCGTTCCCGTAGCGGAAACGGTTGTCCGCGCCGATCAAGCTTACCAGCGCCGGAATGTTGTCGGATACCAGCGCCAGCCGTTCCTGGCTCTTGCGCATCTCCTCCACGGCCCGCACCTGCTCCACCAGCGGCCAGACGCGGGCGACCACGTTTTCCAGGAATTCCAGCTCGTCGGGGGCCCAATGCCGCGGCCGATCGTCGGTCGCCGCGAGCACCACCGTCCATGGACCGCTTCGTTTGAAGGGTTGGACCGCGTAGGAGATCACTTCCCGGTCGACGTAGGCCGCCGCCGTCCGCCGGGTCAGCGGATGGGTGGACACATCCTCCACAACGAGATTGCCTCCCGAAAACTTTTCCCACCAATCTTCTCCACCAAAATCATTGAGCACCAGATGTCCCTTGAGACTTGAGGAATCCTCGTCGCGCAACCAGTTATCGCTCACCCTCAGGTGGTTATCAGATAATAGCACCTCGATGAAATAGCATCTGTGGGAATTCAAATACCTGCCTGTCACCTCCACTGCCGTCCGCACGATGTCCTCCTCCTTCGTCAGGGTCGCAAGTTTCCCCGCCAACTCGCTGAGCACCCGCAAGCGCTCCTCGGCCTGCTTCCTCTCCGTCACGTCGCGGGTGGTCCCCGCCACCGCCTCGACCTCACCGTCCTCGCTGAAGATCGGCGTGAAAATGTATTCATAGATCCGGCGACCGTGGGTTCCGGTGAAAGGAATTTCCGCTTTCCACGGCTGTCGGGTCCGGATCACCGTTTCCATTTCCCGTGTGTGCATCTCCGCATGCCAAGGCTCATAACCGAGCTCCAGCCAGGTCTTTCCGCCCGCCACCTCCCAGGAGTGTCCCCACATTTTCAGCAACGAGTCGTTTGCGAAAAGGAGCCGGTGGTCCGTCCCGAACACGTAGGCGAAATCCGGAGTCATCCCGAACATCCCTTCGTAAAGCCGCATCCGCGCTTCCCACCGTTTCCGCTCGGTGATGTCGGTCACACTCCCGATGAAACCCTGACAGCCCGTGGTCGGATCCTCTATCGACGATCCGCTCGCATTCACCCAAGTGACCTCCCCGTCCTTTTTGAGAAATCGGAATTCCTCTTGAAAGTCCCTGATTTCGCTCACCGCGGACTCCCATGCCTTGGTGATCCGGCCGCGGTCCTCGGGGTGCGTCGCGGCCACCCATCCCATCCCCAATGCCGCCTCCGCCTCCATATCCGCCATTTCGCACCAGCGCGCGTTGACGTAAGTCACGGCCCCGTCGCTGGCGGAGAGAAAAAGTCCTACCGGTGCGTGAGCCGCAAGGCATTGGAACATGGCCCTTTCTACGGCACCAAAACCTTCGGTGGCAACCCGTATTCCAGCGCGATACTCACCGTTGCCAACACTTTGGTTTCCACGAATCCCGGGCAGAAACCACCCTCGCATGCGGGCCCGTTCCCGATGGATCGCCTCCATGCCCTCAGGGCGGTGATTGGGGCGGCGGCCCGGGTGGCACCGGAACATTGGAGGGCGGCAACAACGATTTCGGGGCACGCGGGGTCAGATCCAGCCGCAACGCCACGATCCCCATCCCCGCCAGCCCCAGTCCGCCGGCGAACCCCGCAGTGAACGCCGTGGTCATCATGATCACGAATGGAGCGGTCAGCTCCAGTCCGATGATCATGCCGCTCGGCCTCACCTCATAGGCGGCCACCGTCATCCGCAACCGGGATCGCGCCAGCGCGAGTCCGATAACCACATAGCAGAACACCGCCGCCAATGCGTTGAGATGGTAGATCACCCCAAAAGCCCCCGTCTGACCATGGCTGAAACCGAGCGGGACCCCGCAGCCAAGCGCGGCAGATCCCACAAACAACAGAAGCATCAATCCCCGCAACGCCGGACTCCCGAAGGCCGACGCGCCGATCGCTCCGGCCGCCACCATCGCCGAACCTCCCAGCACGGTGGCCGCGCAGGCCGCCTCGTGCCGCCACTCGATCCCCCCCACCAGATACCGCACCACCACATAGGGCAGCAACGAGACAAAGGTGAGCGCCGAGAGACCCCACAGCGCTGCAAACTTCCCCACCACGATCTTCCATCGGTTCAATTGGGTGAGTTGAAGGAGCTCATGATTTCCCTCCTCCAACTCCTGCCTCATCAACATCACCCCCGCCAGCGGCATGATCAGCAGGCAGATCGCGGCCACCACCGACCAGAACGGTCCTGCGGACCAAAACATCCGCAGATTCAGCATGCCCGCCGCCTCCGCGCTGCCCGTGCCATAGCCGGTCTTGAACTCCACCGCCATCGCCGCCACCGCCAGAACCTGGATTCCCAGGAAAGGGATGACGAAGCTCCCGCGCCGCAAGCTCTGGCGCAGTTCCTTGGCCGTCATCGGATCAAGCCGCTCGGGCAGATCGTTTTTCCATGTCGTCTCCAATCCGCGGAATCGTGACATCCCCACCCCCGGCCCGCAAGCCGCTGGACGCCCTGCGGTTCCCCGCTACGGTGGGGCGATGCCTCCCGAACCTCGAAACGTCCTTGGGACCACCCTCCAAACCTGCTCGCTCGATCCCCTTACCGGCTGGCACCGCGACGGCTGCTGCCGCACCGGCGCGGGTGACCACGGCGTCCACGTCGTCTGCACGAAAGTCACCTCCGGGTTTCTGGAATTCTCCCGGACAATGGGCAACGATCTGATCACGCCGCGGCCCGAGTTCAACTTTCCCGGACTCAAACCCGGAGACCGTTGGTGCCTCTGCGCCTCCCGCTGGCAGCAGGCATTCGCCGCCGACAAGGCGCCGGACGTCGTCCTCGAAGCCACCCATGAGTCCGCGCTCGAATTCATCGACCTCAAGAGTCTCCGCGAGCACGCCTGCTAGCCGGGAAAAAACGGGAGCTTGTCGTCCGGCTTCAATTTGCGAAAGCTCCCCTTCCCATGCGCCCGCTCCTGCTAATCGCCGTTTGCCTCGCAGGGCATCTCCCCGCCGCGGAGAAGCCCAACATCCTGTTCATTTTCAGCGACGACCACGCGCTCAACGCCATCTCCGCCTACGGTGGCCCGCTCAAGGACGTCGCGCCCACGCCCAATCTCGACCGCATCGCGAGGGAAGGCATGCTCTTCACCCGCTCGTTTTGCTCAAACTCCATTTGCGGCCCCTCCCGCGCCGCCATCCTCACCGGCAAGCACAGTGTCAGGAATGGCTTTGTCAGCAACGAGGGCACCACCTTCGACGGTTCGCAAACCACCTTGCCCAAACTCCTGCAAAAGGCCGGCTATCAGACCGCCATCATCGGCAAGTGGCATCTCGTCTCGGATCCCACCGGATTCGACCATTGGCAAATCCTTCCCGGGCAAGGCAGCTATTACAATCCCGACTTCCTCACCAAAGACGGGAAAAAGCGTCACGAAGGATACTGCACGGATATCATCACCGACTTGTCGATCGAATGGCTGGAAAAAGGCCGCGATCCCGAAAAGCCGTTTCTACTGATGAGCCAGCACAAGGCTCCCCACCGCAACTGGGCTCCCGCTCCGGACCACCTCAGTCTTTTCGATGATATTGAGATTCCGGAACCGCCCACCCTTTTTGACGACTATGCAAATCGTTCGGAAACCCTGAAGGATCAAGCCATGACCATCGCCCGCGATTTCCATTGGGGGCATGATATGAAATTCCACGGCAAGAACCTTTTCCCCGAACACTTCCTCGGCGGCATGAACAACGGTGAATACAACCGCATGACCGATGTGCAAAAAAAGGCATGGGACGCCGCCTATCAGGACAAGAACGACGCCCTCATCGCCGGGATCCGTTCCGGGGAAATCGCCGGCGACGACATCACCCGTTGGAAATACCAGAGATATATCAAGGACTACCTCCGCACCATCCGCAGCGTCGATGAAAACGTGGGCCGCCTGCTCGCACATCTCGATCAATCCGGCCTCGCGGAAAACACCATCGTCATCTATTCATCCGACCAGGGATTCTACCTCGGCGAGCACGGCTGGTACGACAAGCGCTGGATGTTCGAGGAATCCCTCGCGATGCCACTGATGGTGCGCTGGCCGGGCAAGGTGAAGGAGCGCACCAAGTCCACCGCCCTAATTCAGAACATCGACTACGCACCCACCTTGCTGGAGGCCGCCGGCGCGCCGGTTCCCGAAGATATGCAAGGTCGCAGCTTTCTCCCCGTCCTCGCGGATGGAGCCGGCAAGGCGCCGGAAGATTGGCGCGAGGCGATCTATTATTACTACAGCGGCGAAAACACCCACGCCGTCGCCGCCCACGACGGCATCCGCACGGACCGCCACAAACTCATGTTTTTTCCCAAAACCAACGAATGGAACCTATTCGACCTGGAAGAGGATCCGCAGGAAATGAAATCCGTGCATGACGACCCCGACCATGCCTCGACGCTTGCCGCGATGAAGATCCGTTACGCCGAACTCCGCGAACATTATGGTGTCACCCCCGCCGCCACCATCGACCACCGCCTTGGCGAGAAATGGTGGAACCAGCGGCACAACACAAAAATGAAACAAGCGGCCGAAGGCGACCATGACCTCGTTTTCATCGGCGATTCCATCACCCAAGGCTGGGAGGGCGCCGGCAAGGAGATATGGGAAAAACTCTACGCCCCCCGCAAGGCCCTCAACCTCGGATACTCAGGCGACCGCACCGAACACGTGCTCTGGCGTCTTTTCAACGGTGAGCTTCCGAAAGCCCATCCGAAGGCATTTGTCGTGATGATCGGCACCAACAATACCGGCCACCGCCAGGATCCGCCCGAAGAAACCGCTGCCGCCATCAAACAAATTGTCGATCAGCTCCGCGACCGCAGGCCGGACTCAAAGATCCTCCTTCTTTCCATCTTTCCACGGGACGAAAAGCCGGACGGCGCGATGAGAAAGATCAACGATGCGACCAATGCCATCATCAAAGGTTACGCCGATGGCGAGGCCGTCCGTTACCTCGACCTCTCGTCCGCTTTTCTTGACGACGCCGGCACCCTCCCCGGCGACGTGATGCCGGATTTCCTTCACCCGGCCACTCCCGGCTACCAAATCTGGGCGGATGCCATGGAACCGATCCTCGAGGAGTTCGGTTTCTAACGCACCACCACCTCTCCCAGCAGCTCGCTCCAGATCCACACGGCGTCGCCACCGCGTTCCTGGCGCTGCTCCCAGGTGAACCAGCCATAGCGCTCGTTCCAATGGAAATCGTAACAGTGCGCCCTTCTCACCTGCCTGCCTTCCTCGATCACGGGGTGCACCGCCAGCACTCTGCTCACGTGCCGGGTTTCGAAAGGGCCCGTGCGGGACGATCCTTCCAGCACCATCGCCACCTGGATCTGCGGCGTGCGATGCCGGCTTTGCAGATTGATCAATTTTACCGCGAGGGCTTCATCCAGCTCGCGGGTGGGTTCGGCCGCTTCGACGACCGCCGTGGTGAAAACCGCTCCTGCCAGCAATAGGGTTGTGTGCATCTCTCCGCGGACGAAATCGCCGCGGATTTATTCAAGGAAACTTCACGTGCAACAGGGTGGGCCGCGGATCGCAGCGAGGATCGATCCACAGTATCCAAGGACCACCCACCGACCGCGATGCGAAACGCACGGCAAGGGGAGAAAAGGGCGCAGGCATCTTGCAACTGACGACCTTTTTAGCGACCCGGAAGGGTGCCGGATAAAACCAGATCGAACACTAATTGACTCGTTTACATGGTGTTACAACAGATCGAATCTGTTCGCACGCAATCGGCACATCAATCGCTGGTTACTAAGTCATGAAGACAAAACCCCTCCTTCGCTCCGCCAGCCAATGGATTGTCATCGCCGCTGCCGCCGTGCTACCTGTTTCATTGATGGTCCCCTCCGCGCACGCGGACATCCCGGACCGCCACCGGTTCCCACAAAGCCCTGCCCATCTCCGAGGGATGTATCAGGTGGTTTCCAGCTCAGATCCGCTATTCCCCATGAACCCCGGAAACGAATGGTTCATCGACTTCAACAGAGGCACTTCTGAAGGAAAAACGAGCGGAAAACTTGCCGTTTCCCTCCGTCAGAATCCAAAAGTGCAGGTGAGGATCCTCGTTTGGCAGATCTTTCCCGAGCAGGGGAGTCTGTTGATCGGCAACCAGTTCGCCGAGGGTGCGAGGGGAGCGGTTGCCCTGGCCAATTGGACGGTCACCTCGCACGGTTCCGGTCTGGCACTCGAGCGAAACGGGTTGCGCATCGTGCTCCGACGCGCGCACCCGAATGACTATTGACGCCGACCCGCCGGAGGTCGTCAGATCCCCTTGTAGCGCACTCGCTTGCCGTCGTTCCCGATCGGCCGATCATCGACGGCTCGCGTGATCTCGACGTTCATCGAGACCCGGCCACGGGGTTCCGAGGGCTGGTTCGGGCGACGTTCTTCGGCCTCGTTCACCTTCAGCTCCCTTCCGCCGATGCTGAATCCGTTCAGAGCTTCCATCGCCTTTTCCCCCGCCGCACGGCTTCCGAAGGTTACGAAGGCGAAGCCGCGCGGCTTCCCGGTGTCATGATCCTCCGGCCGACGGATCTCGAGGATCGGTTCGTGGGGGGCGAGTAGGTCCCTCAACTCTTGTTCGGTGGTGTCGTACGATAGATTTCCAATATACAATTTCATTTTGCTTGTTCGATGGTTTCCAGTTGCCCGCGAATGCTCGCGTCCGCCATGCCCCTACCTGACCCGCTGAAATTTCAAATCCGCCAAGCAACGACCAGCGACCCGCCCGGGCCAAACTGCCGAAAAGCCTAGCGCAGCCGGACCCCCATACCCAGAAACTTTTTCCGGATTGCGCAGGGAAGATCCGTCAGACCGCGGCAGGACCCACGGGGATTTTCACCACCACCTTGCGGACGAGCGCGGAGACACCCGCCGCGAGCCCGGGCCGATGGCCGTCGGCCGGGAAGTACACCGCCGCCTCGCCCTCTCCGATCCGCAGCACCGAGGCAGGGGAAAATGCGGAGTAATATTGCAAATCCCTTGGCGGGGAAAGGTCCTCCTCCAACGTCAGATCCGACAGATCCGCCACTTCCATGAGTTCGTTGCCGACCACCACCACCTGCAGATCGATGTATCCCCGGTGCGCTTCCCAGCGCACCTCCGAATCGGGCTTGGTCCAATAGGCCTCTTCGAGCGAAAAAATGCCATCCTTGAGATCCACCTTCGTTGTCACTCCCACCGGAACCGCCATCAGCCGCCGGCGTTCCTCCGTGCCTTCCTCCAGTATCCTTTTCACATACTCCAACCCGGCCGCGAATCCCGCTGTCTGTGGAAGCTGCGCGGAAACGCCTGCAAAAGATCCAAAAATCGCCATGCCCCAAGCTCCCTACTTTTCCGTTCGGATGGCAAGCCTTCCCTCGCCCCGTGTCCGGCCAAAGGATTCTTCCGCGTTTTTGACAGTCGAAGAAACCGATGCACAGTTACCGCTGTTCCTGCGTGGCTGGCATGAGGAAAGACCTTGGCTCCCGATTCGCCGCCCGATCTGCCCAGCAACGCCCCTTTCATGAAAATCTTCTCCCGTCTACCGACCCTTCTGTGGGTCCTCGCCATTGCGCAGTCCGCCGCCGCCGCGCCCGACGGTTACGTCGAAGGCGAAGTGCTTGTGACCTTCAAAGCCGGCCTCGACACCACCGAAGCCGCCGCGGCCCTCGACAAACATGCCCTCCGGTTCGAACGACGCTTCGACCGGATTTCCCGACGCCGCGGCCGTGTCTCCGGCCTGGTCAGGGAAGAGGGTGCCACAACGGCGGCGTTGATCGCCCGCCTCCGCAAGGATTCAAGGATCGAGACCGTGGAGCCCGATTACATCCGGCGTGTTTCCTCCATTCCCAACGATCTTGACTTCGCCAAACTCTGGGGCCTGCGGAACACCGGCCAGACCCTCAATGGCACCCGCGGCACTTCCGGCGTGGATCTCCGCCACACTGCCGCCGCGAACCTGAGCCGTAACGACGAAACGGAAATCGTTGTCGGCATCATCGATACCGGCGTCGACATCGCTCATCCCGATCTCGCGTCCAACATCTGGATCAACCCCTTGGAAATCCCTGGCAATGGTCTGGACGACGATGGAAACGGCCTCGTCGATGACGTCAACGGCTACGACTTTGCCCTGAACGACGGAAATGTGTCCGATTCCGCCAACCATGGCACCCACGTCGCCGGCATCCTCGCAGCCGTGGGCGAAAACGGCATCGGTGTGATCGGCATCGATCGCGGGACCAAGATCGTTCCCCTCAAGGTTTCCTATGATGGAGAAACCATGCGCTCTTCCGCCATCATCGACGCGATGAACTACGCCCTCGCTCTCAAGGAACGCGGAGTCAACCTTGTCGCGATCAATGCTTCATACGGCGGCAACAGTTATAGTACCAGCGAGCGCAACGCCATCAAGTCCCTCAGTGATGCCGGCATCATCGTCTGTGCCGCCGCCGGAAATGATGGTGTCGATAACGACGCCACGCCCACCTACCCGGCCTCTTACAACACTCCCAACATCATCTCCGTCGCCGCGTTGACCCAGAACAACGGCCTTGCCTCCTTCTCAAATTACGGCGCCACCTCCGTCGATATCGCGGCTCCGGGCGTCAACATTTACTCCACCCTGCCGTTGGGGGAGACCCCGAGCGTCGCCTCCGTCACCCTCGGCGGATCCACCTATGCCGCCACGGCTCTCGATTTCTCCCCCACCAGCGGCGGTGTCAGCGGATCGGTGCACGACTGCGGCATTGGCAACCCCGCCGATTTTCCCAGCGCGGTCAGGGGAAACATCGCGCTCATCGAGCGGGGCACCCTCACCTTCGCCGAGAAGGTGAACCACGCCATCGCAGCCGGCGCCACCGCAACGATCATCTATGACAACACCGGCGACGCCCTTCCGTCCACCAGCTCTTGGACCCTCGGTGGCAATGGAAACTGGATCCCCGCGCTGCAGGTCACCCGTACGACCGGGGAAGCCCTGGTCGCCAGGCTTCCCGCCAGCGGCCGGCTTTCCATCGTCCAGAACACCGCCCTCGCCTATCAGTTCCTGAATGGCACCTCGATGGCCACCCCGTATGTCGCAGGTGCCGTCGCCCTGGCCGCGCGAAACTTCCCCGGCGATTCCATGACCCGGCGCCGCGCGAGAATCCTCGACAACGCCACTCCGGTGGCGGCCTTTGCCGGGAAAACGGTCACCGGCGACCGGCTTGACCTCCTTGCCATCATCGACACGGATGCCGACGGTCTCCCCGACTGGTGGGAGATGGAGCACTTCGGCACCCTCGCCTACCACGCTACCGACGACTCCGATGGCGACGGCTTTTCCAACCTTCAGGAATACATCAGCCGGACCGATCCGAATCTCACCGGCCCCCTGCTTGCTTTGAAATCGCCTGTCATCTCCCTGTCCTCCGCGGGAGCCACCAGCGGCCGCCAGCTCACGCTGACGTTCCCCACCCTCGCCGGCGCCATCTATCAGATCGAGTGGAGCGCCACTCTGGCGGATCCTTCGTGGCAAGTCCTCGGATCGCCGGTTTCCGGGACGGGTTCCGAAATCGAAATCATCGATCCGATGGATATCGCCCTGCACCCCCAACGCTTCTACCGGCTCGCTCGCATCGACCGGTGATTCCCCCTTGCGGTCGAGAGGGGGCTGCAAGCACGGGACTCCGCAAAACCCGCCAGAGCGGCGGATCGGTTTCGCGCTAGCGCCGAATCCTTCGATCGCCCGAAAAAACGAGGCGTGACATGGACGCGGCGATTCATAAAGGTAACCGAAAGTTTTTTCGAACCACGCTGCCTATGTTCCATCCTTTTCAATCGCTCGGCTACAAGGCCCTCACCGCCTCCATGAGAGAGGGAAACCCCGAGCCGACGGACCAGGGGAAGTTCACCCGCAGGGGATTCATGCTGCTCGCGGCATCACTCAGCAGTTGCTCCGCCGCTAACAGTCAGAAGCCGGACGCCCAGGCGCAGGCGGCTCCGATCAGGACGCCATCCAACACCGGCTATCGCACCCCTCCGGTCAAGGGACCCGTGCCGCGCAATCCCGACATGCCTTTCCGTTCGGATTTCCGGAAAGACCTGGGAGTCACTTTTTCAAGAGTCCTTGTTTCCGGGAACTACATCGCCATCACCTTTGATGATGGTCCGCACCCGCAGAACACCCCTCGCCTGCTGGACATCCTCCGCGCACGCAACGTCAAAGCCACGTTCTATGTGATCGGTCGCAGTGTGGACCTTTACCCGCAGATCGTCCGCAGGACCGTTGCGGAGGGCCACGAAATCGGGAACCACACCTACACCCACCGCTTGCTCAGCAAGCTGGGAGACGACGAGGTCCGGAAGGAAATGACCCGCTGCCGCGATGCCATCGTCCGCGCCGCGGGCGTCCGGCCCCGCACCATGCGGCCTCCCTATGGCGGGTTGCTCCAGCGTCAGCGCCAGCTGATCCATGCGGAATTCGGCAATCCCACCATCCTCTGGTCGGTCGACCCGCTCGATTGGAAGCGTCCGGGCCCGAGCGTGGTGACCTCCCGCATCCTCTCCGCCACCACCGCGGGCGGGATCGTCCTCGCACACGACTTGCATTCACAGACGGTGGACGCCATGCCTGCCACCATCGACGGACTTCTGCGGAAGGGATTCCGCTTCGTCACCGTTTCACAATTGCTCGCCATGAAGACGGATACGACGGCGCAAGCCTCGGTCACCCCCGCTCCCTGATCTCCTCCCCGTGAGCCATCGGATGTTCGGCGAACGATATTTCGCCACGCGCGAACGGCTGTCGGAGGTCATGCGGGGAATTGCCGGACTCGCCGCGGAAACGAGTGCGGACATCACGGGCAAACTGCCTTTGAACGAGCTTGAAAAAGGCTTGGGAACGCCATTCCTGTTCGTCGTCTGCGGCGAGGTGAATGCGGGCAAATCCACCCTGCTCAACGGCCTCTTCGGCCGCGACCTCTGCAAGGCAAACATCCTGCCGGAAACCGACCGCGTGCTTTGGTACCGACATGGAGACACCTCGCGCGATGTCGAGATCACCCCCATCCTCGGGGAACGCTACCGGCCCGTGGATTTCCTGCGGGACTTCCATCTGGTCGACACACCCGGGACGAATTCCGTCATCAAGGGTCACCAGCAGATCACCGAGCGCTTCCTGCCGGTGGCCGATCTGATCCTGTTCGTATTCCCCGTTTCCAATCCCTGGGGTGCGGCCACCTGGGACTTCATCTCGCGCTTGCCAGCGGAAGCGCTGGAGAGGGTTTCCTTCATCATCCAACAGGCCGACCAGCGGGAGGAAATCGATATCAAGGTGATCCTCGGCCACATGGCCGACCTATCGATGAAACGGATCGGCCATGTCCCGCCAATCTTCGCGGTCTCGGGGAAAATGGCGTTCGATGCGAAACGCGCCACGCCATTCGCCACCGCGAAGCTGGAAAAAAGCGGCTATCCGGCGCTTGAAGACTTCATCTCGCGGCGGGTCTGCGAAGCACCCGCCCGGCGGAAACTGCTGGAAACCTGGCGGACCCAGGCAGCCACCGCCCTTCAGATCGTGGAGGACCGGATCGAAGAACAGAGGAGGGTCTTGGATGAACAGGGACGCTTCCTCGAAGAACTCGAACGGGAGATCGACGGGCTGCGGGAACGCTTCGTCGAACGCCTGCCCCGTCACCTTTCCGGCGTGGCGGAAGTTTTCGAAACGGAGGCGGTCTGGGTCTCGAAAATCCTGCGGCAGCGCCTTTCCGCAGGACGTTCGATCTACCGGCTCTTCGTCGGTGACCGGACCGGCGCGGAGATGGAATCCGTCTTCATCGAGCGCCTGCAATCGGCGGTCGAGGCAGTCGCCGAAAAAGACGGGGCCGAGGTGGTGGAAGCCTGCCGCACCCACCGCGACAACTTGGGCGAACGCGTGGTCGACGCGACAGGCGTCGATATCGGCCCGCCGGAATCGCTCGATGAAACGCTCTCCACCGCCCGGCTCCGGTTCGTGCAACGCTTGGGCCGAGCCGCGCGCCAAGGCATCGGCAACCTCAAGGTGCGAAACCAGCTCGACAAGGAGCTCCGCGGGAGGAACGTGGCGCTCAAATCGTTCACTTTCACCACACTCTTGCTACTCACCGCGGCCGGCCTTAGCGGATCACTGGAGTTGCCGTGGCTGCCATGGGTTTTTCTAACCGCAGCCGGCGTGTTCTTCGCCGGGGGATTCCTGGCAGCCCAGACGACGAAGCGCTCGATCACCACTGAATTTCAGGAACGTTTGCTGGATACCTGCGGCAGCTTTGCCAGCACCCTGCGCGATGACTACGAAGAAGCGCTGCGGATCGTCTTCCAAGACTACGCGGGCACGCTCGGTGCCGTCCGCAAACATCTCGCCAAGGAAAAGGCGGCGGTCCAACCCCGCCTGAAACGCTGGCAGGCGCTCTTCCTGACACTCAAGGCGATCGAACAGGATTTGTGAGATGCCCTCTCATGCTTCGGGTGGTCCGAGGCAACGCTGCCAAGTCTGCCGCCCACAACACGTACTTCACTTTTTCAACCTTCACCCGGACATCATTTCCGGTTTCCAATGGGACCGGCAAGGATCGTGGGCGGGAAAGCCTGCGACACGCTCTCCAGCCACCGGATCACCCGCACAAGCGTCCATGAGAAACCCCATCGCATCCGAGTTCCTCTTCGCTCTCGTCAATCCCGGCTCGGAACGGGCGCTGAAATCGGAAGCGGCGGCGATGGAATCGAATTGGCGGCCCAGCTACCAGCGCCGCGGATTCGTGACGTTCAAGGCAACCACGCCCATTTCGCTCGAAGCTCTCCACGCCCCCCTCGCATTCGCCCGGCGACTTTGCCTGTCGCTCGGAAAGGCATCCTCCAGCCAGGAAGCGACCCAGCGCATTGGGAGGTTGACCGATGTCCCGATCATTCATCACGCCCGCTTTCACGAGCGGAAGATGCAAGGGTATGGTCCGTCGGGAAATCCCTCGATCGGGACGCTGGTCGGCACGGTGGTCGAGCTGGGGCCCACCGAATTCTGGGCTGGGATCCACCGGCACGCTCCCTTTCTCAGCCCCGACCCGGCAGGCGATTCCGGCATGGTGATGCCACAGGAATCGCCTTCGCGGGCTTGGCTCAAACTGGAGGAAGCGGTCCGGTTCTTCGGGCTGGAACTCACCCCCGCGGATATCGTGGTCGAAGTCGGCTGCGCCCCTGGCGGGGTGGTTCACGCGCTGTTGCAACGCGGGATTCCGGTCGTCGGGGTGGACCCGGCGAAAATGGCGGATATCGTCACGACCTCCGCCATCGGAAACCGCGATGAAGCCCCCCAAGGCCGACCCTGGTTTTTCCACTGCCAGAAACCGGCGGCCTTGGCAAGCAAACGCGACCTTGGCCAAGGCGTGACCTGGTTCATGTCCGATATGAACCAATCGCCCGAGGTCGTGATCAAGGAATGCGCACGGTTCTGCAAGATGGCTCCGACGATCCGAGGCGCGCTCATCACCCTGAAACTCACCGATCTGTCACAAATCGATGCCAAGCGGCAGTGGTTCGCCCAACTTGAGGCGATGGGTTTCAGAACCGTCCGGCTCCAACAGTTGAGCGTCCATCATAAGGAGTGCGCGCTGCTGGGGCTCAAGTGACCTTCCGCCAATGCATCGTTCCGCCTCACCCATTCGATTGCCTCGTCTTCTCAGATCGCGGCTTGAGGCGGCTTTCAGGAGTCAGTTTGAGGGAGGCCACGAGGGGGCGTCCATCGACTTCACGGCCCCCATGGGCGAGTCCGCCCTCGCTTCCGCCGACTCGGTTTCCTGGCAGGTTTTCAGAAATCCGGTTTCGCTGCTCATCGGCGGCATCGCGGCCGTCCTGCTCGAACTGGCGGAACCGCGAGTACGTTCCGGGGTCTGGGACCATACCACTTTCCGGACCGATCCTCTGAAACGAATGCGCCGGACCGGCCTTGCAGCCATGGTGACGGTCTTCGGCGCGCGGAGTGTCGCCGAACCGATGATCGCCGGCGTGCGCCGCATGCATGAGCGGGTGGTGGGAATCACTCCGGCGGGAATCCCTTACCGGGCGAGCGACCCGGAGCTTTTGCGCTGGGTGCATGCCACGGCCGCTTTCGGCTTTCTTCAGGCCTATCAACGATATGTGCGTGCGGTTCCGTGGGTGGACCGGGATCGGTATTACTCGGAGGGAGTGCCGATCGCCCGCCTGTACGGCGCGGAGAACCCGCCTTCGTCGGAGGAGGAATTGCAACAACTACTCGAAACGATGATGCCACGGCTGGAGTCCTCGGAGATCGTCCGCGAATTTCTCCAGCTCATGCGGGACGTTCCCCTGTTCCCCCGCCCACTGGGAGTTTTGAACGGCATCATGGTGCGCGCCGCGGTCGAAATCCTGCCGCCTCAGGTGCGCGATATTCTGGGACTGGGACCTCGCGACGGTCTGCCGCCGGGTGCCGCTCCCCTCGTCCGCTTGGCAGGATCATCTGCGGATCGGATTTCGATCGATTCCAGTCCGGCCGCCCAAGCGTGTATTCGGCTCGGACTCCCGCCAGACGAGATTTTCCGCCGGTGAATCCGGGATCGTGAGGCCGGATCCCGCGCGCCTTCGCCCAAGTCCGATGCGGTGCGGCTTGCCAGCGGAAACGGCCGCTGTATCAGTTGCCGCGAATCACCGGAAAACGATCATGGGCGAACAGGAACTGGAAGATCTCAGGAAACAAAATCAGGTGGTACCGTGGCGGCTGGAGCTCGCGAGGCGGGTCGAATCCAGCACCGTGCAGCATTGGATCATCGCGGTGATTGTGATCAACGCGGCGATCCTGGGACTCGAAACATCTCCGGCCGTGATGCAGCGCTTCGGCGGGCTGCTCATCTCCCTCGACAGGCTCTGTCTTGGAATTTTCGTCACGGAGATCATTCTGAAACTTCTCGCCTATCGCAGCCGGTTTTGGCGGAGCGGCTGGAACCTCTTCGATTTTTTTGTGGTGGCGGTCGCGCTGGTTCCGGGAGCGGGCCCATTGTCGGTGTTGCGATCGCTGCGGGTCCTTCGCGTGTTGCGTCTGCTCACCGTCATCCCTTCCCTGCGGAAGGTCGTCGCAGCGTTCCTCCACTCCATTCCCGGACTCGGCGGCGTGGTCGCGCTCATGTCTATTTTCTTCTACACAGCCGCGGTTCTCGCCACTCGCGTCTTCGGCCCCGGGTTTCCGGACTGGTTCGGAACTTTCCCCCGCAGCCTTTACAGCCTTTTCCAAATCATGACCCTCGAAAGCTGGTCGATGGGGATCGTGCGGCCGGTGATGGAAACCCACCCTTGGGCATGGGCATTCTTCATCCCCTTCATCATCATCGCCACGTTCACCATTCTCAATCTCTTCATCGGCATCATCGTTTCCACCATGCAGGAACTTTCAGTCCTTCCCGATCATAGTCAGGACCCGGACGTCAGCCATTTGCTGGAGCGCATCGATACGGACCTCAGGGCGCTGCGGGCCGTTCTCGAGAAACAGCAGTCCGACGCTCGAAAATCCGTCTGAACAGCCGGCCTCCGGCCCATCCGGATCTGGCAACTCCAGCCAGCAAGTGAGCGACCGTCATCATCAAAACCGCATCTTGCACGGACGTCAGGCTGCATTTGCATGCACGGACCGCTGGCAATCTTTATAAATTACTGGATACCAATACTATATTATAAGGCACACCGTGAGCAAAACAACTGGTTCGAAACACGACCCAGATCATGAAACCACTCTCTCATTTCAAGTTTATCGCCCTGCTTGGAGCACCACTGATGTTCCTCAGCAGTCCGGCTTCGGCCGCAGAAGAGCCCAAGGCTGACCAATCCGAAGAGGCATCCGCCGATGCCGCTGCCGCGGAATCAAAGCCCCCGGGAAATGAAGAAAGTCCGTCC
>JBBSJY010000023.1:0-32629 GCA_038256845.1 Verrucomicrobiales bacterium
GATAGAGGTCGGTGACGGGGGCGAAAAATTTGGTGGAGAACTCGGTGTCGAGGTGTGGGCGCTGAGGCATAATTTTTTTCGCGACCTCAGAGATATATATACAAGGTTTAAATGCGCCTGCGGTGCGTTTTCCGGGCGTTGCCAAGAGATTTTGAACCCAACGGCTCCGCGGATAAGCAGGCTCAGGAGCCGCCCGTGACGGGCAGAAAACCGGGCGGCGGTGCGTGTGATTCATGACGAGTTTTCCACACCGATCATTTCTCTACTTATTGTCTGTCACCTTGAATTTGTCACCTTGAATTTCCTACTTATTGTCTGTCACCTTGAATTTCATCTTATCTGGGAATAGGAATATTTTGTCAAAATTTGCACCCTGATCCCATTTGCCCTTGCTAGGGGGAGCGGTCCAGAAATCTAGCTCACCTCACTCACCTTTCGGGACCAGGAGCGTTTCAAGCTTAACTAAGCGAACTTTCTTTCGCTGTGGAAAGTGCTTCTCGCATAACGCATAAAATCCCCCTAAGACTGGATGGATTGACAGGGGGATTGTTTGATGCTTAGGGTAACGGATGCAAATGTAGTCCGCAATAGTGATGGCATCATCGAGGTCGCCTTCTTGTAAATCCTTCGCAATAGTATCTACGAGAGCGGGAAAATAATAGAGAAAGCCTCGTTCTCCCATGTGAGCAAAGTCTTCAATGTACAGATGAAGCTTGCCTCGATCTCGTGCCTGCGATAGAGTGGATTTGGCTTCACTTTCGCTCAAGCCAAAGAAATGCTGGATTACTTGTTGTTCGTCCAAATCTTCTCCGAGAGTCGGACTTAGTTCTTCAAGCGAAGGTATCTGGCGGTTTAGTTTATTCATCGTTTACAGTTTGGCACGAGCTTAAAGCAGTTCTTCAAGGCACCCATAGCGGATTTCACCGCTTCCCGATGTGCTGCCTCTTTTCCTTGCGACCCCACCATACTGTTAATACTACCGGAGAGCCAGTAGTCACATCGGGCATCAAGATAACGATTTCGCCCTGTAATGGTTTTGGACCAGCAGCTTATATTCTTAAATATTGCCAGACATTTGTCGCACGGCTTGCACTTTGAGCACTTACCCTCCTGACCCTTATACTCCTTGTAAAGCCGCTGGCAAGAGCGGATCTTTGCCTTTCTTCTTGCTGCGGTCAATTTACGAGCCATTTCATTGGCGCGTTCGTTTGCTTGATCAAGATCCTCAAAGGCCTCATAGGTGTCAGCGATAGTTTGCCGAAGCTCGAGAGCTAGCGCGATATTTATAACGGCAAGGGCAGCGAATGAAGCGGCGCCCGCTGAAATAGTTGCGCCAGCGGTTCCTGCTCCGGCTCCCTGCCAAGGAATGTCCATAAGACCTAGGTCATCGAAACTGTTGAGACTATTGTTATAAACGAACTGGTAAAGGTTTAGTCCGCCTTCTTCCTCAATCGGATCCCTGGATGGCCATCTGCCGAGGTCGGGGAGGTAGTACCGGAAGCCGTAACGGAAATCTCCGCATTTTGCCCGGGAACTTGAATTGTTGGAAATCTCCGCATTTTGCCCGGGAACTTGAATTGTTGCCCGGGAACTTGAATTGGAAATCTCCGCATTTTGCCCGGGAACTTGAATTGCGGGAACTTGAATTGCTTCCTGACGCATAAATCTCCTCATTTTGCCCGGGAACTTGAATTGGGGAACTTGAATTGTGAATTGAATCCGCGAGGCTTGGTCCCATTTACTGACGGTGCGTGGAGTTCAATTAGTAATGAACAAAAATAACATCATTTATTTCCCAGGTTTTTCCTTCTCGATCGAGAACAATCACATTCCCCCTTCCTGGAGATTTACCCTTAAGTAAGTCAGCAGTGGAAATCTCTGAGGTCTTAACTTCGATTCTCGTGTCATCCAGCCAAGACCAAGCGAAGATATTTTTCATTTCAACGTCAGGCGACTTGTCAATCTCTAGGGAAATACCTGGAGGCAACATCGTCTTAGGATCAAATAAAACCGGTGGCTTCTCGGTCGCTTCATTGTTATTTTCAACGCTTTCAGCACTTTGATGCTCATTACGGCAAGACAGCAGCAGGGACACAAAAGCAATCATCACAACTTTTTTCTGAATGTTCATAATTCAGTCGCAGTTTCCAAAAATCATAGTGACCGATTTTTCGTTTTGATTCTCGGTAGGTTGGCCACCTTGGGCCATAATCCTCTCCCAATCCGAAACACCAAGATCACCCCCCCAAGGAATGGCGTTAGTTGGCGAATAGGGCGTTGGCGCACTCTGGGGACCTTTATCACCTTTGTGGTCACTCTTTTTCGAAAGCTGTTCTAGCAAAGAATTATATCGTTCTCTCATGTCCTTAGCCCTGTCGGTGCAGGCCTCTGAGTCCTTTTCCCGGCAAGGAGTCTCCTTGCTCAGAGGAAATACGACCTGTGTTTTCACCTTGTAAAACCAGCTCATTACATGGCGCTTTTCGTGAGCCACGGACTGATCGTATAAATTCGTTCCAGGTTTATAAACTTTTGTATTCATGAGTATATAAGCTCTTGCCCGGACCTTGCACAGTATTTCGCACCCTTCGCACCAGCAGCTAACATTCCCGGAAAATTCAGCGAAACCTGCCAGTCCGAGACCTGCGAATGTAGTGCTTTCGGCTTGATCGATAGTAACTTGATTCAAGTCTTGTCGCATATAAGAAACCTTTAGCAATCCTAATCCGTCTAGATTATTAATCGCGTCATTTCCAACGAAGGCGTAGTGGTTGTTTCCCCCCTCTTCCTCAATCGGATCCCTGGACGGCCACCTTCCGAGGGCGGGAATGTAGTAGCGGTATCCGTAGTTGTGCCAGCCGGTCTCCGGGTCGCGTTCCTCGCCGTGGAAGTGGGTGGTCCAGTTGTAGAGGGTGGCGGACCGGGCGCCGAAGGTGCCCGTGAGGACGGTGAGCTTGCCGAAGGCGCTGTAGCGGTAGCGCTCGACGACGGCGCCCGCGGCGTCGGTGATGGCGGTCTTGCTGCCCATGGCGTCGCAGAGGGCGTAGTGGCGGGTGGGGGTGCCGCTGACGATGCGGTCGCGCAGGACGAGGTCGTTGCGGCCGCGGGCGTCGTAGAGGTACTGGTTGCGCAGGACGGTGGCGCTCTGGCGGCTCTCGACGCATTTCCAGCTCCGGTTCCAGTAGTAGCGCTGGCTTTCGACGCCCGGGACGCCGCCGGTGTTGGTAACGATCTTCTGGGTGCCGAGATGGCGCTTCCCGACCTTGTAGAGGGCATCGTAGTCGTAGAATTCGTCCTGGCCGGTGCCGACGGTGTTTTTGCGCCACTGCTTGAGCGAGGCCTCGGTGTAGCCGTAGTCGGTGCGCCCGATGTCGGCGGTGTCCTTGATCCAGCGGTGGTCGGCGCTCCAGGCGTCGCCGGAACCGCCGCCGCCGCCCGCGCAGGTGAGCTTCACCCCCGGCTGCGGGTAGGTGCTTTCGACCGCGGTGGCGGCTCCGAGGTATTCATACTCTGCCACGATGCGATCGTTGGGAAGCGGCCCCATCACGGCAAGCACGGAATTGCCGCGATGAGCCGCCTCCGCCGCCTTTCCTGAGGCGTCGCGTGTTCGTTTTGCAGGGACTTCCACAAAGACAAATGACGGCCCGCCGCGCCAATGCCACAGTGTGGGGACCGACCCATTTGCACATGGGATCGGTCCGCCCGCCTCAGGCACGGCAACACGCCGACCGGCGACGCGCTCGATGCAGGTCTCCGGGAAGGCGCTCCGCCGCAGTTTGCCGTGTTCCTGTCCCAATCCACCTTTCTTTCGGCGGAAAGGAAAGCCGCGGTGTGGATCGCGGCATTTTGCGGGATCGATGGATGGACTCTGGACGGAGCCGCCCGCTGCCACTACACGACCCGCATGACCGTTCGCACCCGCTTCGCCCCCTCGCCCACCGGATATCTGCATGTGGGTGGCGCGCGGACGGCGCTTTTCAACTGGCTTTTCGCCCGCCACCACGGCGGAACGTTCGTTTTGCGAGTCGAGGATACGGACGAGGCACGCAACACGGCGGAGGCGCGGCAAGCGATTTTCGACGGCATGAACTGGCTGGGTCTCGACTGGGACGAAGGCCCGGAGAAGGGCGGGAATTTCGGGCCATATTTCCAGAGCGAGCGCCGTGAGATTTATGACGCGTGGTTTGAAAAGCTGCGCGGGGCCGGGAGGGTCTATGAGGACGGCGGCGCGTGGCGGTTCCGCTTCGAGCGGGAACCGGTGACGATGCACGATCTCGTTTGCGGCGAGGTGACCATTGATTACCGCGACGAATCCAACACTCCGGACATGGTGGTGAAACGCTCCGACGGCTCCTACGTATTCCATTTCGTCAACGTGGTGGATGATCTGGAGATGAAGATCAGCCACGTGATCCGCGGCGAAGACCATTTGATGAACACTCCGAAGCATTTGCAGCTCATCGGGGCCTTGGGAGGCACCGCTCCGCAATACGCACATATTCCGCTGATTCTCAATCCGGATGGCTCGAAGATGTCCAAACGGGATGCCGGCGCGGCCGTGGGTGATTATCCGCGCCAGGGATTTTTGCCGGAAGCGGTGGTGAACTTCCTTGCCTTGGTCGGCTGGAATCCAAAGACGGAAGAAGAGATCTTCACGATCGCGGAACTGGCCGGACGATTTTCCCTTGAGGGCGTGAACCGCGCGCCGGCCCGATTCGATCTGGAGAAATGCAAATGGGTGAACCAGCAGCACCTGGCACAACTGGATGCCGCGACTTTCGCCTCCTTGTCACGGCCCTTCGTCGAGGCCGCGGGACTCGCCGTGCCTCCGAATTTCGAGGAAATCGCCGCCGCGGTGAAGCCGAAGGTCCGTCTTCTGGAAGAGGTTCCGGCGGCGGTGGATTTCCTGCTGGGAGATGTGTACCCGGTCGATGGCGAGGCCGTCGCGAAGGCGCGGTCCATCGCGGCGGCCGGACTGTTGGGAAAGGTGGCCGACGCCTTCGGAGTCATCGCCGAGTGGTCCGCCGAAGCGGCAAAAACGGCCGTGGCCGAGGTGGCCGCGCAAGCCGGCAACAAGCCCGGCCAGCTCATGTTCCCGCTGCGGGTCGCGCTTTCCGGACGCGGACACGGTCCGGACATCGGCGACATCCTCGCGCTGTTAGGAAAAGAAAAATCCGCCGTACGTGTGGCGCAATTCGCCGCGGCCTCCCAACCCCATCCGCTTTCATGAACGAAGTTTACACATTTGAGGATCTCACCTCCCGGACCCGGCTGGATGCCAACTCCAACAAGCCGGCGAAGCTCGCGGTGATCGGTCATCCGGTCGCGCACTCGGCCTCGCCCCGTTTGCAGCAACCGGCGCTGGACGCCTGCGGGATCGACGCCCGCTATGTCCGCGTGGAGGTGCTGCCCGGTCAGGTGGCCGAAACATTCGCCAGAATGCGATCTCTGGGATTCATCGGCTGCAACATCACGGTCCCCCACAAGCTGGAGGCCATGGAGGCCTGCGGCGAGGTGCATTCCGATGCCCGGTCGCTGGGCGCGGTGAACACGGTCCGCTTCGACCCCGATCTCACGCGCGGTTTCAATACGGACGGGCCGGGATTCGTCCGCGCGATCGCCGACGATTTCGAGACTCCCCTTTCCATGCTCAAAGTCGCGATCGTGGGTGCCGGCGGTGGAGCGGGCCAGGCGATCGCAACGCAGTGCGCGATGCAGGGAGTGGAGAAACTGGTGATCGTCAATCGCACGCGGGAGAAGCTCGTTCCATTGATCAACCGGCTGCGGGCGGCAGGCCCGACTTGCGAAGTGGTGGCCCTTTCATTTGAAGATCCGGAACTTGCCGCGCAGTGCCTGAGCTGCGATCTGATCATCAACACGTCCTCGGTGGGCCTGAAACCCGATGATCCGTCGATCTTGCCCGCGGATTGCCTGACGGCGGACCATTTCGTATACGACACGATCTACCAGCCGCCGGTGACGCCCTTGCTCGCCCTCGCGGCAGGGGTCGGATGCCGGACATCAAACGGCCTGTCCCTATTGTTGCACCAAGGAGTGATCGCTTTTCAACATTGGTTCCCGCAGACCGATCCGCTGGCCGTCATGCGGGAGGCGATGTCTCACTCGGCAGACGGCTGAGCGGTCACGCCATCGTCCGGATCGGGAATTCCAGAGGCCTCGACCGCCAACCAGTGGCAGGCGACCACTTCCTCGATCTCAAAGCGCCGGGTGCCACCTTCCTCCGTCCGTCGGATTTTCACCCGCACCCGGATCATCCCCTCGGGATCCACGGAGGGAAGATCAGCTCCGAACGGGCGCCGTCCTTCCTTTTCCCGCAGGAACGCGGCTTCCAGAAGCCGGGCATCGGCGCTGTCTTCGGCCATCGTGAACTCCGGCGATTGCGCCGCCGGTTGGGCCGGATAGCCGAATCTGGGCGCGTAAAAGACCAGACTCAGCCCGGTTTCCACACTCGATTTCTCGGCCAATCGCTGCCTCGCAAGAAGCCTGAACTCCCCCTGAGGTTCACCGCTGCCCGCGAGGAAGAGCGCCCAAGGGTAGTCGCTGTAGCGCACGAAATGCTCCCAATCGAGACGCCATTGGTTTCGCTCGCGGAGGAACACCGCGTCCACCTCGCGTCCGTCCCCGGCCCGCCAGCGGGCTTCGATCGCCCGGCCCCCCGGCAGCTCCAGCACCCCGCTTCCCTTGCTGACAATCGAAGCCGGGGCCAGCCGGATCATGGGATTGAGACTGAAATAGCGCTCCATCCGCCCTGCCATGTTCACCGGGCTGAAAACGAACTGGGTCCCGGATTCAGGAGTTCTCGCGGAGAGGAACTGCCCGAAGACCCTCTGGCATTCCGGCATCTCCCGACTCAAAAAGTCCAGATCGGCGTTACTGGCCGCTTCCACAAGACGGCTGGCGGCCTCCCGCTCGCGCACCCGTTCGATGGTCCGCGACTCCTCTCCCAAGAGCACACGGGCAGCCACCACGATCAGCGTGATCAAGCCCATCCACCCGAGAATCAGCAGCGGCATCATGCGGCGGACCTTCCGCCTTCCCTTGCCTTGGTCCGGGCTTCGCGAGCGGGCGATGTGCTGCGGCATGTCAGCGGTCGATCGGCGTAAATCCGGAAGGGGTGTCTCCGGAGCGGCCGCAGCCGTTGCAGGAACCATCCATTCAAGCGCGGGATGGCGGCCGCATTCGGTACAGACGCGGTCGGGCGCGTCCCCGCCGATCGATTTGAAGAGCGAGTCGCAGCGCCCGCAGTGGAACCAAGCCATGTTTTCCTCGCTCACGGGCAGCAACTTAGGGACGAACCCAGTCGATGTGAAGCAACTCTCCGATTTCCCACTGATTTGCCAACGACTCGGGATCTCCACGCCTCAGACTCAGGCAGATACGATATTCATTCTGGACGCCGGCGAGGATCGCACCCGGCCGGAACAGGGCGATAATGGCATCATCCGCCGCGCTGCCACGGAGCGTGTATGCCCAGATGGCTTGGTCTGGATCCACGGAGATGAGCCTGAAAGACCGATAATCGCTCTCCGGAAAAGCTGCCGTGTAGAATTGCCCGCGCTGAATGGCGGCCCGGATGAATGATCCATCGCCCTCCCCACTTTCAAGTTCCTCGAAGGTGGCGGTGCCATGTCCCGTTGAGGCTTCCCAATCGACCGCCAGGCGGCCGTCCTCGGGAACGACGTATGCTTCAAATGGCGAAAAATCCGGCAGTATTCCTGAAACCGCCGCATACGTGCGGCTGTCGTTCTGGAAATTCTGGCTGGACGTCTTGTTAGCGGGCTCCCAGTCCGGCGGAACGGGGATTGGCTGCCATTCCTGTTCCAGAAGCTGCCGCATCGCATCCCCGTTCCTGACATGCGGAATCACCTCGTCCAACGTGCGCGCCCGGGCATAGGCCCCGTAAGCGGCGCGGCTGCCGGTCTCCAACATCAGCAGCGGATCGGTCACTGCAATCTCCCTCTCCACAGGCCGCGCGGCAGTGTCTGCCTTCGGGACCCCCGTATTGACCGGTTGCTCCTTCCGGTCGGGCCCAGACTTCAGCACCACGCCGATGACTAGGAGCACCGCGATCCCCGCCCCCCAATAAATCATCCACTTCACCGATTCCGGTGGTTTTTCATTACCCCATTCGCGGCCTTCTCCCACCGCGGACTGCCAAACGGGGGCGGTTTCGTCATTGGCGGGCACGTCGCTCATCTGGCGGGCGGCGAACACCCGCGGGCCCGGCGCCTTTTTCGCAGCCGGACTCTCGCGGCTTGGCTCCAATACCTCCAACCGGACCGCTGGATCCTCGACCGACGACTCCGCTTCCCCTCTCCCTTCCGGCTCGATACGGAGGATGGGGCCATCCACATCATCCCGCACCTTCGCCCCGGCTCCACGGGATCCCTCAGGCCTCCGCGGAGGAAGCGAGGGTGAGTCGGATTCCCGCAGGATCGGCGAGTTCTCGACATTGTCCCGTGTGTCGCCGTCAGCGATTTTTGGAGCGGGGTTGTTAGGGTCAATGAAGGGTGGATCCATCTGAAAGCTGGCGACTGGCTGCGACTTTGCGGGCGGACCCTCCGGCTTGCAAGCCGGGACGCGATCAGCCTCCCCCGAGCTTCCGTTCGATCGCCTCTTCCATTGCCCGCTCGACCAGCCGCGCCGCCAGCGCCTCGGTCGCCGCGTCGAGGCGTTGGACCGCCGCTTTCAGGGGATTCGCCGCTCCTGCCGCCATCGCCGCCCGAACCCCCTCGGCCGCGACCTCGATTTCAGCCCGTTCCCCATTCTCGGCAAGGCCTTGCGAAAGCACCATTTCCACCGCCGGCAACAGTTCCTCCGCCTTCAATTTCGCCTCCGTAAAAATCCGCTCCGCCATATCGGAAAATGCGTGTTCCACCGAGGCGCTGACCATTTCCTCCACCGCCGAGTCGTCCAAACTCACCGCCGGATTGCCGATCCGGACCACCGTGTCGGTGCCGGTCGAAACGTCTCTCGCCAGCACCTCGAGGATTCCGTTCTCATCGATCGCGAACTGGACTCCCACCCGCGCCTGCCCTTTGGGAGCCGGGGGAAGCGTCACCTCGAAATGACCCAGCTCCCAGTTGTCCCGCGCCATCTCCCGCTCCCCCTGCAGCACCCGCACCCGCATCCGCTCCTGCCCGTCCGCCGCGTTCGTGAACATTTCCCCCGCCTTGCACGGGAGGGTCGTGTTTCTCGGGATCAGCACATTCATCAATCCGCCGAAGGTCTCCAGCCCCAGACTCAGCGGCGTCACATCCATCAAAACCATCTGCCTCAGCGCCCCGCTCATCACGCCCCCTTGGATTGTCGCCCCCAGGGCGATCGCCTCGTCAGGATGTTGCGAAACGTCGGCCTCGCGCCCGAAAAGTTCCGCCACCGCCCGCCGCACCGCGGGCATCCGCGTGCTGCCGCCCACCAGCACCACCGCGTCCAGATCCTCCGGCTTCAGGGCCGCATCCGCCAGCGCCTGCCGGCAATGCCGGAGCGTCCGCCCGATCCACGGCGTCGCCAGATTCTCCAGATCCTCGCGGGAAAAGTTCACTTCAACACTCCGCGATCCTTCATAGAAAGGAACGCGGAAAACCGCTTCCTTCCCCTGCGAAAGCGCCACTTTCAGCCGCTCGGCCTCCGCCAGGAACCGCACCCGCGCCGCGGCGGTCGGCTCCCCGCACCCGGAGGTGTCCACCACCCGGCGCAGAATCATCCCGTCCAGATCATCCCCGCCCAACCTCGTATCACCATGGGTCGCCACCACTTGGAACACCCCGTCCTGCATCTCCAGGATTGAGATGTCGAAGGTCCCTCCGCCGAAATCATACACCGCCACCCGCGACCTCTCGTCGAGTTTGTCCAAACCGTAAGCCAATGCCGCCGCCGTCGGTTCGTTCAAAATCCGCACCACTTCCAGCCCCGCCAGCTCGCCTGCCCGCACCGTCGCGGCCCGTTGGCCGTCGTGAAAATACGCCGGCACCGTGATCACCGCTTTCGAAACGTCCACTCCCATCCGCCACTCCGCGATCCGTTTCATCTCGCGCAGAATTTCCGCGCTGATCTCCTCCGGACTCCGCCCCAGCACCCGTGGCAATCCGGCCCCATCCGGC
This sequence comes from Verrucomicrobiales bacterium, assembly GCA_038256845.1. Taxonomy (GTDB): domain Bacteria; phylum Verrucomicrobiota; class Verrucomicrobiia; order Verrucomicrobiales; family Akkermansiaceae; genus Luteolibacter. Next base: position 10,122 of record JBBSJY010000023.1, read on the forward strand.
TCCACCGCCACCGTAAACTCCCCGTCGAGCTCCGCAAACCGCCGCCCCATCAGCCGCTTCACGCTGGTCACCACCCGCTCCGGCTCCAACGCCCTCCGCCGCAGCGCGGCAGCGCCGACCTCGACCGACCCGTTCGCGCCGATCCATACCGCACTGGGCGTGATCCGCCGCCCTTCCTCATTCGCCAACAGGATCGGGAACCCCGAATCCACCACTCCCACCGCCGAATTCGTCGTCCCCAGATCGATCCCCAGAATCAGCTCGCTCATCGCCGCGATCTTTCTCCCGTCCCCCCAGCCCGCCAAGAACCAATCGGCGGACCGCCTTCACCCGCTTGCCGACACCCGCCTGCGGCCCACTACCGAGTATTTCTCATCCACCATCCGTGGCCGGATCTCCTTCCATTCCTCAGGGGTGAGCACGCTGAAGCGGAAAATCTTGCGCCGCTCCGAAGGGCTCAGCTTCGGCATCACGGCTCCCCGCACCTTGGCGATCCGTTCCGCATTTCCCAGTTTTATTAGAAACTCCCGCATCCCCCGCACTCACTTCGAAAACACTGCCAGCCACCGATCCACCGATTTCCCAACCGCATCCGGCAGCGCCCGCGACCGCGGGTTCCTCACGTTTGCCAGCACTCTCGCCCCCCGCATTTTCAGGGCTGCCATCAACAGATCGTGCTCCACATCGAAGTACGACGTGCAGGCCAGCAGCCCGCCCGGCTTCAGCGCCAGCAACGCGTTCTCCAGCAACCGGTCCCACACCACCGGCTCGTGCCAATAGTTCTGATGCCGGATGAAAATCAGATCGAAATCCGTCAAACGCCGCATCCGATGGGTCGAGGACGCGTCGCCACAGCGGAATCCGATCAACCCGCCTGGCAGCTTCCACCGCTTCGCCGCCTCCGCCACCGCGTCCGCCCGCAGGTCGATTCCCAGGTAAGACCCGATCCTCGCCGGTGCCAGCGCCGTCGCCAGCGCCCCGGTCTCATCCGCCCTGCCGCAGGCAAGATTGAGCACGGAGAGCGGCCCGTCCGCGGCGAAACCCGCCGCTGCCAAGCCGTCGCGCAGCAGCGTTTCCAGCGCGGCCACATCGCGGCCCGTCCCGGGAAACTGGAATGGCAGCCGCTGGATCACGCCGCCGGGTTAGACCCGCCAACCGATTATTTCAAGTTTGCCGGATCGTCCCGGGTTCCTCTACCGTCGCCGGACCCGAATGACTTCGCTCCCGATTCCCGGCCAGCCCCTCGATTCCCGCGTGCAGACGATGGTCGCGGAAATCGGCAACCACTTCGCAGTCCAAGGTGAATTCCTCATCGGTGAGGAAATTGACAGCGGTCATATCAACAACACCTACCGTGCCACCTACCGCGAGCCGGACGGCCATCTCCAGCGCTACATTTTCCAAGCGATCAACCGTCAGGTTTTCACCGACCCCTACGCCGTGATGCGGAATGTCGAGTGCGTCACACGCCACATCAATTCGCGTGTCTTGCGTCTCAAGAAAGACCTCGGCGGCCAGACCCTCAATCTCTTCCCCGCCCGCGCCGGCGGCTCGTGGGTGGAAGACGGGTGCGGCACCGTCTGGCGTTGCTACAACCACATCGAGGGCTGCGTGACCTTCGACGTCGTCGAAAACACCCGCCAGGCCTATCAAGCCGCCCACGCTTTCGGTGCCTTCCAGGATCTCGTGAGCGACCTCGATCCCGCCTCGGTCGAGGAGACGATTCCCGACTTCCACCACACCCGCAAACGCTACGCCCGCCTCATGGAGGCCGCCGCCCGCGATTCCCACGGCCGCCTCGCCACCGTCGCCGCGGAAATGGCCTTTATCCGCGCCCGCGAAAAGGTCGCGGGCGTCCTCCTCGACCTCGTCGATGCCGGGAAGATTCCCCGCCGCGTCACCCACAACGACACCAAGATCAACAACGTCATGATTGACGCCGCCACCGACGAGGCCGTCTGCGTCATCGATCTCGACACCGTCATGCCCGGCCTCGCGCTCCACGACTTCGGCGATCTCGTCCGCACCGCCACCAGCCCCGCCGCCGAGGACGAGACCGACCTCTCGAAAGTGGAAATGCAGATGCCCATGTTCCAGGCGCTCGTCGAAGGCTACCTCGACACCGCCGGCGCTTTCATCAACGAGGTCGAAACCGCCCACCTTGCCCATGCGGGGAAACTGATGGCCCTGGAAGTCGGCATCCGCTTTCTAACAGACCACTTGGAAGGGGATATCTATTTCAAAACACATCATCCTGATCATAATCTCGACCGCTGCCGCACCCAGCTCAAACTCGTGGAATGCATCGAGATCCGCGAGGACGAGATGAACGATTTTGTTAGATTGGTCCGCGGCGGGAAGCGGCTCAGCCCCTCACCAGCGTCATCACGCACTCCAAATGCCGGGTGTGGGGAAACAGGTCGAACGGTTGCACATCTTCCAGCCGGTAGCCGCCCTCGCTGAGTTGTTTCAAGTCCCGTGCCTGGGTCGCCGGATCGCAGGAGACATAGATTACCCGCGCCGGTCCGAATGAGATGAGCTGCTCAAGGAACTCCGGCGTGCAGCCCTTCCGCGGCGGATCGATCACCACCGCCGTTTCCTCCGCCGGAAAATCAATCTCGCCAAAGATGGCCTCCGCGGAAGCGGTTAGAAATCTGGCATTAGATATGTCATTCGCCTCCGCGTTCCGTCGCGCCCACTCGCAGGAGGTTTCCGAAACCTCCACTCCCGCCACCTTTTCAAACCGCCGCGCGAGCGTCAGCGAAAACAGGCCGGAGCCACAATACGCGTCTACCAAATACTTGACTCCTCCCGCAGCCGCCCGGTCCGCCACATAGCCGGTGAAAAGCGGCAGGATGAACGGGTTGTTCTGAAAAAAGTCGCCCGCAAGGAACCGGAACTTCAAATCTCCCACCCGCTCCATGGCCACCGCCTTCGGATCAGTCTCCACCCGGCCCTCGGTCGCCCGCAACAGCACCGTCGCGCCCCGTTTGAAAGTGTTCGCCCGCGCCCGAAGTTCCGCGCGGATCGCCGGCAGCTCGCGGTTGATCGCCTCCATCGAGATCGGACATTGCGGCACATCCACCAATTGCGAGCGCCGACCGCACGCCAGAAAGCCGATAGGCCCTAAATTCCCATCCTGCGCCTTCTCAAAATGCGGAGTGATCTTCGAGCGGTAATACCAGATCTGATCCGATGAGAGGCAATCGTTCACCGGAAAGGTGATCGCCGCCATGTGTTTCATCAACTCCCCCACCTGCCGGGTTTTCCACGCGAGCTGCTTCCCATAGGTAAGATGCTGATACTGGCAGCCCCCGCACTCGCCGAAGATCGGGCAACCCGGCACCACCCGGTCCGGCGATGGCTCCATCACCTCCACCAGATCCGCCTGCGAGAAATTCTTGTCGTTGCGGAAAACCCGCGCCCTCACCAACTCCCCCGGCAGCGCGAATGGCACGAACACCACCCAGCCATCGAGCCGCCCCACCCCTGCGCCCAGGTTCGTCAGCGAGTCAATCCGGAGTTCAATTTCCTGATGATACTCAAAAGGTGTCGGGACGAATTTCTTGGGAGGGCGCGGCATGGTCCGGCGCAGCCTGCCGACCGTGGCGGCGGTTTGCAACCGCCAAGCCCACCCTCCGCCATTGCCATCCCCCCGCTGCCAGCCGAACTCGGGGGAAATTAAGATCCCCGCCATCACCGGCATCATCCGCCACAGGATTCTCGTCAATTACCGCCTCGACCCCGGTGTGGCCGCGAAGATGCTGCCCGGGACCTTCCGGCCCAAACTCTTCAACGGATCCGCCATCGCCGGCATCCGCCTCATCCGGCTGGAAGAAATCCGTCCGAAAATGCTCCCGCGGATCCTGGGCCTATCCAGCGAAAACGCCGCCCACCGCTTCGCCGTCGAATGGGGCGAGGGGGACCAAGCGAATCAGGGCGTTTACATTCCACGGAGGGACACCGATTCAAGAATGATCCATCGCTCCTCCCACCCGGCAGCATCCCCCGCAGCCGCCGCGCGCCGTCCTTCCGCTTCGCCGTGAACCGCACGCGTGCCGCCGCGAAAGCCTCCGTGTTCGTCGCGCGGAGCCGTTTCAGAAGCTCCCCGTCCGCAATCCCGCCCTCCGGGGCTTGGCAGTTGGCCATTTCATTTCAACAACCCCTCCCGTTCGTTTCTGCCCCTGGCGATGTGATTCATTCTCATCGTGATGATCTTCTGTGCCAACGGTGCAAAATCCCTCCGCCCAGGGCAACGCCCTGGGTCTATGGCCCGTGGATACCCGCGGGCCAACGGTGCGCGATACCGGGGCGCGGCGATGCACCCGAAACCATATCGCGGCCCTTCAGGCCGCCAATCATTGGACCGTGGCGACCCAGCCCGTTGGGCTGGGCTGAGGGATGATGGCCCGTTGGGCCGAAAGACAAGGTTCATTTCAGCAGCCCCTCCAGCTCGTTCATGCCCTTCTGGATCCCGGCTTCCAGCCCGGTGAGATTGGCGAAGATTTTCTTGGGCGAGACGTGGGCGATGACTTCGTGTTCGACTTCCTTGTAGCGGTTCAGGGAAAGATCGTATCCCTGCGCGGCGATCTCGGATTTCCCTGTGCCGTGCGTTTGTCATCGAGCGGGAAGCCGCAGGTGCCGCAGGCGGGATCGCAGATGGTGTCCTGCGGCTTGGGGTCTATCATTTCCAATGAACCTACTGATGATCCGCAATCCGGCCGAAGCCCATGGGCTGCGGAAACAACTCGCATGATCCTATCCATATCTCCATGCAAAGGCAGTCTATCCGATCGGTTCCGTTCCAAGCGACCGGCTCTGATGAAGTGATTGGGGAACCCGCGACTTCCATTGGTCGGTCCGGAATTCAACTATTGTAGGGAGCATCACAAGTGTCCCGGCGATTCACATGTTTGTATTCCGCATCCGATTCCGCTTCCGTGGGTCCGCCGGAATCGCCGGTTTCGCGATGCTCCGTCTCCGAGCCGCCCTCCACGTCCGGCAGTTTGTGATGACTCAACCAAACGAGCGCATCCTCCGCCGTATCCCGGCCGGGACCCAAATGGATCTCGATGCCGTTCGCATCATAATTGTGAATGACATTGGCGACGGCGTGAAAACGATCGTCGATCGTGATGGTTTCGCCCCGGCGGGGAATCGCCTCGACCAGCAAAGCCTCGCTCTCCCGGTGCTGAAAGGAGTCTTCCGTGTCTTCCAAAAAACGAAGAATGAGGGTGTTCATTGACTGTCTCCTGGTGGCAAACGCTGCGGCGCAAAGTATTTGCGCAAGGTGAACCACGCAATCCCCTAATTCGGACGCTTCCGTGTTTTTCTGTCACCTGCGGCGCGGAATCGCCGGTTCATGCTGATTCCTCCCGCCATATCCGGTGTTCAAACGAAATCCGGCTTGCCCTTGGCGCTCCGGGGGGGCATGGAGGGACTCGCGATGCGTGACCTAACAGCCTTTCCGGCCTGGCGGGACGAGGATCTGGGGGCACCTCTCCCGGATTCCGCACACGCGTGTTCGGTTTGTCTGCCCACCTGGGATTCGGTCATCGGTTACGAGGAAAACCGCGACAAGGTTGTGAGGCGGCTGCGCACCGGCTACCCGCGGTTTTTCAAGCACCCCGCGGTGGAGCGATTGTTCGCCGCCGCCAAGGCGGAGGTCGCCGGCGAGCACGAAGAGGTGATCGTCCTTCCCACCCGGGCCGCCGTGCAGAGGGCCCACCGGTGGGTGGAACGCCGGGCTGAAACCGCGGTCCGCATCACCAGCTTCCACGGACTCCAGGTGCTGGTGGTCCCGGCGAAAGCAAAGGCGGACGCGAATGCCTACTGGCGCTTTGCGGGAGAAGTGGTCAGCAGCCGGCAGGCGCTCGACTTTCTCGATGGCAACCTCCGCGAAGGATCCAAATCGCATCTCATCTCGCGCTCGCTCGCCAAGGTCAACGGCGCGGCACCGGAGGACGTCTTTGTGTTTTCAAGCGGCATGGCTGCCGTGACATCGGTGCTCAGGGCATTACCTGGTCTCCGCGAGGGAAAGAAGACCCTCCAGCTCGAATTCCCCTATGTCGATTCGCTGAAAGTCCAGGAGCTTTTTGGAAACGGGGTGGTGTATCTCAACGAGGCCACCGGCGAATCCTTCGACGAGGCGCTGCAGCGGATCCGCCAAGGCGAATTCGCGGGTGTTTTCACCGAAGTCCCGAGCAACCCCCTCCTGCGCACCGTGGACATCCCGAGGGTGGCCCAAGCCTGTTCCGAAAGCGGCACGCCTCTTGTCGTCGATGATTCCGCGGTCGGTCCCCGGAATGTCGACGCGCTTCAATTCGCGGACGTGGTGACCGGCAGTCTCACCAAATGGATCTCCGGGAAGGGCGATGTGATGGCGGGCATGGCCACGGTTCGGGCCGGGTCGCGGCTCGCCGGTACGCTGCGGGAAACCCTGGCGGCCGATGCCAAGGAATGCGCCCCGCTTTATATCGGGGATGCGGAAGCCTTGCTTTTCAACATGAAGGGATACGCCGGACGGGTGGCCGCGGCGAATGCAAACGGAGAAGCGCTCGCCAGCTGGTTGGACGCCCATCCGGCGGTGGCGCAGGTGTGGCATCCGTCAATCACACGGCGGGAAAACTACGAAGCCGTGATGCGCAAGGGCGGCGGCTTCGGCGGACTGTTGTCATTTGTCCTCAAGGCCCCGAAAAAGACCCCGAAGGTTTTCGATTCTCTGCGACTCTGCAAAGGTCCCAGCTTCGGGACGCCTTTCACCTTGGTCTGTCCATACACCTTGCTCGCCCACTATCATGAGCTGGAATGGGCGGAAGGCTGCGGCGTCCCGCCCCACTTGCTGCGGGTCTCATGCGGCCTGGAGTCCACCGCGACCCTGATCGAGGCATTCGAGGAAGCGCTCGCCCATGCCTGACGGGAAACCCTCAGAGCATTCCCGGGTAGCCGGAGCCGGGAAACGATTCCCAATCTCCCGGCGGTCCGGAGAAATGATCGGCGAGGAATCTCCTCCACGCGTCGCGGCTTTTCTCTGACAATCCCTCGGTCATGCGACCGATGCATGGCAAGCAGATCATCAGCGGGAGCGGACCGACCGTGATCATCCCACCCTCGTCGAACAGGGCGGAGATCCCGTAACCGGCGCAGTCCTCTCGCGCCGTCCGGCAGGCGATGCAGGCGTCGAACCGCCGGGTGAGATCCGCCGCGAGCATGAACTCCATGATGCGCGCATCCCACGCGATCTCCGTTTCCAGGAACATGCGGACGGATTTCTTTGAGGCTGCGGAAAACCCCGCGGAGACACCATCCCGGCAGGATTGGCAAATCGCGTATTCCATCACGCACTCTCCACTTTGAAACTCTTTGTTCACCAGCCACGGGCAGTCGAGTTCCAGCAATGGGAGACGGCAGCAAACACAATGGGAAAATGCCTCCCCTGATTCCTCGGAGCACAGCCATTGATCGATATTTCGCATCGCCGGAATCAACCACGGCTCATCGGTCAGACAAATCGCAAAATCCGGCATCCCCGCGGAAGGCACGCCGCAGCGCCACCGGGTCCAGCGACCACCAACCGGGCGCCGCCCTCCAATGCCGAGGCATTTCCCAATTCCTCAGATGCCCGCTGGCCGCCCGCTTCAGCTCGTCCACCATCACGCCGTCACGCGACTGGTAGAGCACCGCGATTTCCTCATGTCTCTCCGGATTCGCGCTCGGGATTCCGATCACCCGCACCCGTTCGACGAGGCCTGTCGCTTGCAATGCGGCCTCCACTTTCGCCGGACTGACTTTCCTCCCGGCAACATTGATCGCCCCGCAAGCGCTTCCTGCTAGATGGAGGTGCCCCACGTCGTCCACCTCGCCGATATCGCGGGTGAGATAAGTTCCGTCCCCCAACCGGTCGTCATCGCGGGAAATATCGTAGCCACAAGCGACGGAATCGCTCTCCACGACGATCCGTCCTCCCGCTCCCACCGAGGTGCGCACACCGTCCAGAAGCGTCCCGACATCCGATGCGGAGGTCCGCGGCACTTCCGTCCGGTCGAACGAGATCCCGCCGCATTCGCTGGCTCCGTAGAAATTCCTAAGCTTCAATTTCGATCGGTTGAACATCTCGTGCTCGAGCTCGAGCGACAGTGGAGCTCCCGCCGAAACCGCCAGCGAAATCGGCGCGGATGCCAGCACGCCCGACCGATGCCAGGCCCGCCACATCGATGGAACCGCCGGCAGCACGACGCGATCATGCGCCCTGAAGGCTTCCTCCAAGGCCTTTGGAAACGGTACCGGCACCAGGTGGACGGGCACCCCGTGCAGCAGCAAGGGCAAAACGACACTGGAAAACCCGTACGAGTGAGCCAACGAAATGACTGCTAGATTCGGCGCGGCCGGAGATAACGCCATCGCACGGACCAGTCGGTCGCAGTCGGCAACCACTTGCGGGGCATTGAAAAATATCCCCCGGGGAATCCCGGTTGCGCCCGGCGTGTATTTCACCAGCGCGGTCCCTGCGGGAGGAGATTTCGCCAGGATCGGATCCGACCCGTCGCGCTCGACCGGTATGACCGCCTGCCCGTCGCGCCAACCCCGGAGGACCTCCACGAAGAAATCAGGCCCCCCGCTCCGGGCGATCACCGGCCCTTCGGCAGCGGGGGCCGAGGCTGCCCGACCTGCCAGATCGGCGAAGCTCACCACCTGTCCGTTGCCGAAAATGGCGGGCCGTTTGCCGTAGCGACGGGAGGTTTCAAGCCAGCGGAGATAGAGCATTTGACAAGGTGTGCGTGCGTGCCTAGCTACGGCCCTCCCCCCCTGACGAGTCTTAACTGAGATTTGATTTCCCCGTGGCTTACCTGGCCGGTTCTACCCATTCATCCACCCGACCACACCGCGTGGTGGTGACCGGCGCGGGAATATTCTCCCCCATGGGAGCCAATTGGGATGAAAATTCCGAAGGATTCCGCGCCGGTCGATCCGCCTTCCGGGAGGTCACACTCTTCGATGTCTCCCGCCAACGGGTCGGCACCGCGGGCCAAGCAAGCCTGCCGGACGGCCCGTCCGCCGGCGTATCGGCCAAGAGCTGGGCGCGGATGGACCGCGGCACCCGTATGGCGGCGGTCGCGGCGCGCGAAGCCATCTCGCAAGCTGACATCTCGGGCCGCGGAATGCCGATGATGGTCGGCACATCCGCCGCCGCCATGCCGATCGGCGAGGACTATTACAAGCAGGCCCACGCGACATCCGCCGGCCGTCACGCGCAGTTCCGCCGCGTGGAAACCTACCAAGCCCAGCACCAAATGACCGGGCTGGCACACGAGCTGGGAATCGAGGGACCCCTGCGGATCATCTCAAATGCCTGCGCGTCCGGAGCCAACGCGATCGGCCACGCCTTTCACCTCGTCCGATCCGGCCGGTCCGAGCGAGTGCTCGCCGGCGGCTACGACGCGCTTTGCCAACTGGTTTTCGCCGGCTTCGACACCCTCCAGGCGCTGGCACTTTCCGGGATCCCCCGACCGTTCGACGCGGCCCGCGACGGGCTGGCGCTTGGCGAAGGGGCCGCATTTGTGGTGGTCGAATCCGCGGAATCCGCAAAAGCCCGGGGGGCACGCGTCATTGCCGAGGTGCTCGGATACGGTGCCGCCACCGATGTCCACCATCTCACCCAGCCACATCCGATGGGCGATGCCGCGCTGCTCACCATGGAGTCTGCCTGCCGGATGGCGAATCTCGCGCCGGAACAGATCGATTATATCAATTCCCACGGCACCGGCACCCCTCTCAATGACATCGCCGAAGGAAATGCCATCCGGCGCTGGGCCGGGGATGCGGTGGCCGGAGTCCGGGTGAGTTCCACCAAGTCCGCCATCGGTCACTTGCTGGGAGGCGCCGGGGCCGTGGAGTCGGTCATCTGCCTGCTCGCGCTGGAAGGACAGTGGTTGCCGGCCAGCCTCCATGTCCGGGAAGCGGACCCCGTTTGCACGTTCGATCTGATCCGCACGCCCCGGGATGCCAAAGTCGGACGCGTCCTCACCAACTCCTTCGGCTTCGGCGGAGCGAACGCGACTTTGCTATTCGGAAAGGAAGACGCTGCTTGAATCCCTCCATCGCCATTACGGGAACCGGAGCGGTCAGCGCCGCAGGGTGGGGTTCCAAGGTTCTCTTGAGCGCCATTTCGGAAGGCATTCCAATCGAGCCCGGATTTATCGAAAGGAAGCTCGGAGAAATCCATCTCAAAACGGCGGTTCGCAAGGTCCCGGGCCCTGCGCCGGCTTCGTTGAAATCGGCGCGCTTCCGACGTTCCAGCCCCATTTCGAAATTCGCCGCCGCCGCCGCACTCGAAGCCGTCGGGACTGAACGGTTGGAAGCCATCGCTGCCGGCCGCCTCCGCACCGGCGTCATTTTCACCCTCATCAATGGTTGCGTGAACTATTCCAACCGCTTCTTCGGCGAAGTCCTCTCGGATCCGGCCATGGCGAGCCCGATCCTTTTTCCGGAAACCGTTTTCAACGCCCCCTCGAGCCACCTTTCCTCACTCATCGGCAGCAACGCTCCGAACGATACTCTCATCGCGGATGGCGCGGGATTCTTCAGCGGCATCGATCTCGCGGCGGAATGGCTGGAACGCGGCGAGATCGATGGCTGTCTCGTCGTGGCGGGCGAGGAAATCGATTGGCTCAGCGCCGAAGGACTCTCGCTTTACTCACGCAATTACATCCCTGCCGAAGGTGCCGGAGCGATCTACCTCGAAGCGGCGGCAGGCCCCGTCCGCCTCCTTTCCCTCCCGGATCCCGTTTCCCTTGCCACCCGCAGCCGCGCGGAAGCCGCGCGAAGCATTCGGACAGCCATCAATTGCCGCGACGACGGCCGGACACTGTTGGTCGATGGGCGGGTGGGTATTCCGCGCTTTGATCGGCCGGAAACCGACGCTTGGTCCGATTGGAAAGGTCCCCGGTGGTCACCCCGCCGCATCACCGGCGAGGCGATGGGCGCATCGCTGCCACTCCAGGTGGTCGCTGCGGCCGAGGCCATCAAAGCCGGCATCACGGATCGGGCAATCGTCACGGCAGTGGGTGGAAACCAACAAGCCGGCGGCGTTTTGTTAGGCCTCTGAGACCGGCACGATCCGCTTGAAGTCCCCTTTCTCGCAGCCCCGCACGAATCCCTCCGCATAGCTCTTCAGCGTGTCCCAGCACTCGCGGATCTTGTGTGCCTCCTCCGGCGTCACGGAGTGGTCGAGCGATGCATCCGAGATCTCATTCAACAGATCGGAAAAGCGGCAGATGATCTCCTGGGTGGCCCGCAGCACGTGATCCATCGGATGACCCACGATTTCCGGATTCATCACGAAGTGGCCGCCCTGCTTGCGGCAGAGCCACTCCACGATGCCGGTATCGCCACTCAGTTCGATGATTTCCAGCAACCGGTCCAGCGGGTTGCGGCTGCCGGCATTGTCCTCGCCGGGTTTCTCCGCCCACTTGTAAACCAGCGACAGAGACACTCCCAGCTCCGCGGCCACCGCCTTGGGACTGGTCTTCTTCAACGCCCGCCTCAATACCTCGTGGCTGTCCATGTGCCCACTCTGCACAACCGGGAAGGCCTTTGGAAAGCACTCCGTCAAATCTCCGCCAGTTCCGCCTGCGCCAGCGAACCTGCCGCCAAATCCTCCACCTCGGAAAGGGAGCTCACATGGCAAAGCTTCTGGCGCAGTTCCTTTGCCCCGGGAAAGCCCTTGCAATAGGCCATCAGCCGCGAGCGCATCGCCGTCAGCGTCTGCCTCTCGTTGCCATTCCGACCACTTTCAACGGCCAGCCGGCAATGCCGGATCACCAGCGCCCAGCGTTCCTCCACGGTCACCCCCTGCGGCATTTTCCCGGTCTCAAGAAAATGCTTCGCCTCGCGGAAAACCCACGGATTCTGCATCGCCGCCCGGCCGATCATGACCCCCGAAACCGATGTTTCACGCCGTCTTCTGGCGATATCATCCCCGCAGGAAATATCCCCGTTGCCGATCACGGGAACCGAAACCGACTTCGCCACCGCGTCGATGACCTCCCAATCCGCCTCCCCGCCATATCCCTGCGCACGAGTCCGGCCATGGACCGCGATCGCCTGCATGCCGCTACCCTCCAGGATTTTCGCCACTTCCACCGCGTTGACCGACTTCTCGTCCCAACCGATCCGGATTTTCGCGGTCACGGGAACTTGATCTCCGACCGCCTTGGCCACTCCCGCGGCCACGGACGCCAGCACCGGGCAATCCTTCAGCAGCGAGGACCCTCCGTTGCGCGCCACCACCTTGTTCACCGGGCAGCCGAAATTGATGTCGATGAAGTCCGGCCGCTTCCAATCGATGATTTTCTTCGCGGCCTCCCCCATCCGCTCGCCGTCTGCACCGAACAACTGGACTCCGACCGGCCGTTGCTCGTCGGAGAACTCGGTGTATTTCCGGGTCCGCTCGTCCGCCTGCATGATCCCCTCCGCCGAGACGAATTCCGTGACCATCACATCCGCCCCCAACTCCTTGCAAATTCGCCGGAAAACCACATCCGTGACCCCCGCCATTGGCGCGAGATACAAAGGAAACCTGCCATCGGAAAACCACGGGAGCACAGGCCGACCGTAAGCGGTCCAGGAATTTTGAAAAGGCCGGTAAATCGACGCACGGACCCACGTCACTCCCTGCCAACCCCAAAATTCTCCTCGCCTCCCCGCGGCCCGCTCCCCACCCTCCCGCCGCCATGCTCAAAGCCGGTATCGTAGGACTCCCGAACGTCGGAAAATCGACGCTTTTCAACGCCGTCACCCGCACCCGCAAGGCGGAGGCGGCCAATTATCCCTTTTGCACCATCGATCCCAACGTCGGCATCGTCACCGTGCCCGATCCCCGGCTGGCCGTTCTCTCGAAAATCTCCAGCTCGCAGAAACTCGTCCCCACCGCCATCGAGTTCGTCGATATCGCCGGGTTGGTCAAAGGCGCGTCGGAAGGCGCCGGCCTCGGCAACCAGTTCCTCCACAACATCCGCGAGACCGATGCCATCGTGCAGGTCGTCCGCTGCTTCGAAAACGACGACATCATCCACGAACTTGGCTCCGTCGATCCCATCCGTGACATCGAAATCATCAATTCCGAGCTGATCCTCGCCGACATGTCGGCGCTCGAAAAGCGCCGCCACACCCGCGAGAAAAAAGCCAAGGGCGGCGACAAGGAGGCGAAGAAGGAGGTCGAGCTGATCGACATCATCATGCCGCATCTCGACCAGGGGAAACCCGCGCTCACCCTCGAGTTCAGCGATGACGACAAAGAGATCATCCGCGATTTCTTCCTGCTCTCTTCCAAGCGCACCATCTACGCCTGCAACGTCGCCGAGGACGAGCTCGCAGGGGCCATTGACGATCCGGATTCCCATCTGCAGGTCGCCAAGGTCCGCCAGTTCGCCGCCGAGCATTCCGGTGCGGAAGCCGTCGTGATTTCCGCCCGCATCGAGGAGGAACTCAGCGATCTTTCCCACGAGGAAGCCGCGGAATTCCTCGCCGACATGGGCGTCACCGACTCCGGCGTTTCCAATCTCATCCGCGGCGTCTATCATCTGTTAGGACTGCGCACCTATCTCACCACCGGCGTCCAGGAAACCCGCGCCTGGACCATCATCGCCGGCGACAAGGCCCCCGCCGCCGCCGGCGTGATCCACACCGATTTCGAGCGCGGCTTCATCGCCGCCGAGGTCGTTCACTACGACGATCTCGTCGCCGCCGGCACCAAGGCCGCCGCCAAAGTCGCCGGCAAAGTCCGGATCGAAGGCAAGGAATACGTCGTCAAGGACGGCGACGTCATCGAATTCCGCTTCAACGTGTGAGCATTACACTATGGCGTCTCGTCACCGAGCTTCACTTCAACTGGCTCAGCTCCGGCGGACTTCTGCTCATATTTCCAGATCCTGACATATTTCGAGCCGTCGAATCTCAGTCCCACTTTGATCAACGGGTATTCCACCCTCGGCTCGTAAATGATGATGTCGTCCCATTCGCCTTCCCTGGTGACCACTCCGAAACTCCCGCGGAAAGCGCCGATAATCTCCGCCTTGCCGTCTGAGATGCGAAGGATCAATGCGGAATGAGATCCACTGGGATCACCTTCTCCCGTCCTGACGATCCACTCCATCGCACCGTCTCCATCAAGATCGAAACCGTATCCGTATGTGTTCGCCGGCAGTTGGTGTTGCCCATCACTCCAGCGGGAGCGGTTGATGTGATCACACATCTCGGCAGAAAGGTCGATCGCCGCGGCTTTTAGGTCCCCGGAATGGCGCATACCAGGAACATCGAACGGGTCCGCCCGGTTTGCTGCGGGATCCGCGGCCGCTATTCCCGCGAAAAGAAGGGGGAGCCCCGCTTTGGTCAGATTAAATCCTATCATGTCTTTCATGGTCTATTTGTTAGAACCAAAATTCTCATCCATTCACTCAACTACCCGGCCGTTTGCCACCGTCTTTCTCCCGCCGCGCGCGGACTTTCTCCACAAACTCCCGGTCCGCCTCCGCCAATCGCTCCAGCGGGACGAGGGAAACCTTGCGACCCACGAGCAGGCGGATCTTTCCCTCGCGCACGACGGTGACGTATCGCGGTGGGACGGGGTCGGGCGTAGCGGGGTCGCCACGGGTCCCTTCCACCACCATTTCCTCGAAGGCCACCAATTTCGCTTCGATCACCTTGCCATCGGCGCTGGTCCACGGGCGGGACTCCGAGAGGACGAGGTAGGTCACCTGCCGCACTTTTGGTTCGCGCGGCTCGACGGTCGCCCCCGGAACCGGCCGGACCGGATTGAGGGAGGGCGGCACGATTCGTGTGGACTGGGCGACGGCACACGCCGAAAGCAGCATCCATCCCAAGGCCATCAAAGTCTTCTCCATCTCGGAGCTTACGAGCTCCGCGAGGATGCGACAACCCGCGAGTTGCGGGTTGCGCGGCCGGGTGATTGCGCAAGACTCCCATCGCCCATGACTCCCGACACCATCCGCGAAGTTCTCCGCCAAGTCCGCTATCCGGGGTTTTCCCGCGACATCGTTTCCTTCGGCCTCGTCAAGGACGTCATCTGCGAACCGGGCGCGGTGACGGTGAAAATCGAGATCCAGACGCGCGATCCGAAAGTCCCCGAGCAGGTCTTCAAAGACTGCCATGCGGCGCTCGATTCGCTGCCGGCCATCGGCACGGTGAAGGTGGAAATCGAGGTGAAGGACGCGCCGGCCGCAGGGGGCGGCGCGGTGGGGAAATCGTCAATTCCGGGAGTAAAGCGCATCATCGCGATCGCATCGGGAAAGGGCGGTGTGGGGAAATCCACGGTGGCCGCGAACCTCGCCGTCGCGCTGGCCGCCACCGGCGCGAAGGTAGGGCTGTGCGACTGCGATCTCTACGGACCGTCGGTTGCCCAGATGTTCGGCACGCGCGAAAAGCCGATGGCCAACGAGCGGGACGAGATCATCCCGATCGAGGCCCACGGGCTGAAGCTCATGTCGATGGGATTCCTGCTAGATGACAGCTCGCCGGTGATCGTCCGCGGCCCGATGGCCACCCGATACACCCAGCAGTTCCTGCGTCAGGTGGAGTGGGGGGACTTGGATTACCTGATCCTCGACCTGCCGCCCGGCACCGGCGACATCCAGCTCACCATCGTCCAGACGGTGGCGGTGGACGGCACGGTGATCGTCACCACGCCGCAGGAAGTCGCGCTCATCGATGCGCGCAAGGCCGTTTCCATGTTCGCCAAGGTCAACGTCCCCATTCTCGGGCTGATCGAGAACATGTCGTGGTTCACCGGAGACGACGGCAAGCGCTACCATATCTTCGGCAACGAAGGTGGCGTGCGCGAAGCGGCCGCGCTGAAAGTCCCGCTGTTAGGACAGATTCCCATCAACATCGAAACCGGCACGCGGGCCGACCATGGCCAACCTGTCGCGCTCGTGGCGCCGGAGATGAACGGGGTCTCCGCCGCTTTTCATGAGATCGCGGGGGCGCTCCGTGATATGCTGCCCGTCTGAAACAGGCTCAATCGATTGCATCTAACAGACTGCTGCCGGTCATTTCCTCCGGCTGGTCCAGGTCGAGCATCGAAAGAAGCGTGGGCGCGACATCGGCCAAAATGCCGTCCCTCACCCGGTAGAGCTCGGCGTCGTCCGCCACGTAGATGATCTGAACGGGATTGGTGGTATGAGCGGTGTTGGGCGAACCGTCCGGATTGCGCATGTATTCGCAATTTCCATGATCCGCGGTGATGAGGAGCTTGCCGCCAAGCCGGAGCGTTTCCTCCACGACCGACCTGACGGCGAAATCAATCGTCTCGACCGCCTTGATGGCGGCCTCCACCACGCCGGTGTGGCCCACCATGTCGGGATTGGCGAAGTTGAGGATGACCAGGTCATAGTCCTTAAGCTTTGAGACGACGGTGGCAGTGACCTCGGGAGCGCTCATTTCCGGTTTGAAGTCGTAAGTTGGGACGTCTTTGGGGGATGGGATGATGAAGCGGTCCTCGCCGGTGCTGGCGTGTTCCTCGCCGCCGTTGAAAAAGTAGGTCACGTGCGGGTATTTCTCCGTCTCGGCGATTCTCATCTGGGTCATGCCCGCGGCGGCCACTGTTTCACCGAGCACGTGCTCCAGTTTCTGAGGAGCGAAAATCACCGGACAATCGTAGGTTTCGTCATATTCGGTGAGAGTGACGAAGTGGATCTGCGGGCGGACTCCACGGTCGAACTCCTTGAAGTCGGCATGGAGAAATGCATCGGAAAGTTCCCGGGCACGGTCGGAGCGGAAGTTGAAAAACAGGACAACATCTCCGTCACGGACGCGCTGGCAGTCCGGCTCCGCGAAAATCATCGCGGGCATGAACTCGTCGGTCTTGTCCATCCGGTAGCCGTCGGCGACCGCCTCGCTGGCAAGGATCGGGTGATATTGGCCCTTCCCGAGGACGATGGCGTCCCAGGCGAGCTTCACCCGGTCCCAGCGCCGGTCGCGGTCCATGGCGAAGTAGCGCCCAACCACGGTGGCGATGCGGGCGCCGCACTTCGCCGCCTCGTCCTCGACCTTCGCGAGGAATCGCTCCCCCCCGGTGGGAGAGGTGTCGCGGCCATCGGTGATGGCGTGGATGAAAATGTCATCGACCCCGGCGGCCTTGGCCATCCTCACCATGGCGATGAGCTGGTCCTGATGGCTGTGCACGCCGCCATCGGAAACGAGGCCCACAAAATGGAGGCGGGAGCTCCGCGCCTTGGTGATCGCCTCCACGAAAACCGGGTTGTTGGCCAAGGTGTTCTCCGCGATGGCCTTGTTGATACGGGTGAGGTCCTGATAGACGATGCGCCCCGCACCGAGATTGAGGTGCCCGACCTCGGAGTTTCCCATCTGGCCCGGTGGGAGCCCCACATCGAGTCCCGAGGCGCTGAGGAATCCGTGCGGATATTGCGCGAGCACGTCGTCGTGAAAGGGTATCTTCGCGAGCAGCACGGCATTTCCATCCTGCTTGGCGGTATCGAGCCCTCCGGGGTTTGCCCCCCAGCCATCGCGAATGATCAGCACCACAGGTTTCTTTGCCATAACGGAGCGCGTTTACCCCCCATCCCCGCGACCGGCAAGTGTGGAAAGCCATGCGCGGCCGTCACTCGAGCCGGATCCGCACCAGTTGCACCCCGTCTTCCACTTCTACTTCCAAAATCCGCGGATTCCCTTTCTTGCCAATCACGCTGATGTTTCCGCTCCGCTCGAGACGGGCAAGCTTCACCTTCTCCGGAGACGTGACCGAAGCTGTCGACCGCAGCGCTTCCAGCAGATCGTTCTCGCCCAGATAACTGGCATGCATGCCCTCGCGGACAACTTCCCCGTCTTTGATAAGCAATCGCTCCCGGCCCTTGATCAGGGGTCCGATCCAATGGAACCGATAGGCCAACCAAGGGCACCCGGCCGCGCACGATTCCTCACTTCAATCCGTGGCGGTCTAGCAAATTATACACCGAGCGCTCCGAAATCCCGAGATCGCGGGCGGTCTTTGCCTTGTTTTTGCCGCTGCGCAAATAGGTCTGGATGAAGGCCTCGCGCTCGACTTCCTGAAGCGTGAGCGGCCGGCCCGACGGCGCATCATCACGCTTCGCGTTGAGGAGCGGGCCCAGATCCGAGGCATCGAGCTTCGAGCCCTCGACAAATGCGGTCGCGCGTTCGAGGACGTTTTCCAACTGGCGGACATTGCCCGGCCAATCGTAGTCCGCCAGGACCTTGCTTGCCGCCGGGGTTACCTCCCAGCCCGCGGCCCCCCGTCGCCCGGCGATGCGGCTCAGGATCGATCCTGTCATTTCGTGCAGATCCTCCATCCGTTCACGCAACGGAGGAATCGTCAGCTCGATGATGTTGAGCCGGTAATAGAGATCCTCCCGGAACGAGCCGGACTCCACCCGTGCCTTCAGGTCCATGTTGGTTGCGGTGATCACCCGGGCCTCGGTCCGCAGCATCTTGCTGCCCCCGACTCGAAAGAACTCTCGATCCTGAAGGACGGTAAGCAGTTTCGGTTGCAATTCGGGCGGCAGGTCGCCGACCTCATCGAGAAAAAGAGTGCCGCGGGAGGCCTGCTCAAATCGCCCGACACGGGATGAGGAGGCACCGGTAAACGACCCTTTCTCGTGGCCGAATAGCTCGGATTCCAGTAACTCGCGCGAGAGGGCCGGGCAGCTCACGGTGATGAAATCTTCTCCGGAGCGCGGACTCAGACGGTGGATTTCGCGGGCAAAATAGGACTTGCCGGTGCCGCTTTCGCCGGTCAGCAGGATCGTGCTGTCCAGCTGCGCCGCCTTTTGCATCCGCCCCAGCAGGCCGATCACCAGCGGCGACTTGCTGCGAAGCTCAGTTGTCTTGTTGCGTGGGGAAAGCGGGGTGGTGGGAGGCGGGGTGGCAGGGCGGCCTTCCTTCCTGGCGACGCGCGCTTGCCGAAGAAGGTCGAACAGCCGTTTCAACTCAAACGGCTTCGTCAGATAATCGTCCGCACCGACTCGCAAGGCCTGGACGGCGGTTTCCGCGTCGTTGAGTCCGGTCAGCATGATGACCGGCAATTGGGGAGCACGTTCCCGGATCCGGATGAGGGTCTGGATGCCATCCATTCCGGGCAGGCCGTGGTCGAGAATGACCGCCTCGGTGGAGTGATTCAGAAGCTCGAGCGCTTCAAGTCCCGATCCCGCCGCGAGTGGCCTCCATCCATAGTCCTGCGCCGCGATGACCAAGAGCCGTTGGATGGTTTCGTCATCATCGACGATCAAAAGATTTGGTGGTGGTGAAGAAGGGGGCATTCAGGTCTCGGGGCAGTTCCGCGGCTTGAATTTTGCACGCGCATCGCAAGGAGGGTCCTACCCTACGGCAGCCGTTGCAAAAAATGCAAGCCCCCTTGTTGTCGCAAGCCAAGAATATTTCGTTATACAGACATTCAACTCCCTCCGATTCAACGGCGGACCGTCCACCCATCGCTCGCAAATGTGCTTTCTTTTGAGCGGAGATCCCGGGCGAGAGGGTTCGGTTTCGCATGGGCCCATGTCGCCGACAAATGACTGGCAAACGCCTCGGCCCGCCGGGTCTCCGCTTCTCCGGATTCGCGGCCGATCGCCACCGAACCTTGATGCAGCAAGCCGTGCCGGGATCGCCTCTGTCCGCCCCCCGCCAGCTTGAGGCCACCGGCCCCTATCAAATCATGACAAACCGGATTCGCGAAGCAGGCGGCGTCACCGGTTTCACTTTCACCTCGGGAAAGCTCGGAGCGGACGCCTTCCATCGTCAAAGCCCCTGCGAGTGCAAAGTGGATCAGTCGGTAGCTTTCCCTCCCCTTCCTGCACCCCAGTGCAGTCCGTGCGGGAATCACGAGAGAATAGGTCCAATCGGCGCGATGATCGACGATGCCGCCGCCAGTCCTCCGCCTCACCCACCGCACGCCGGAAACCGCCGCACGGGCTTCGGCAAATTTACCGAAATACCCGAGACTGCCCCATTCCCCGTCCCAGCGGTAAACCCTGAGCAGCGGCTCGGAAACATTCTCCAGCAACCAATCATCCACCGCCATCGATTCCGGACCCGCGCGCGCGCGGGGGTCCATCCAAAGTTGCAGGCTGTCGAGAATCACCGGTGCAATCCGTATCCGCAGCGGGCTACCCGCGCAATTTCCTTAGCGCTTCACAATGAGACGGACTTCGCGACTTGTGAAAGCAATCCCCGGACGCGAGGGTTCCCGCTGTCATGAGATTCCTTCCCGTCTCGATCACCCTTCTGGCGCTCATCGCATGCTTCGGCTGGATCCGGCGCGATCGGAATCCTTCCGAAGAGGCTTCCGCCGCTGTTCCGGAGACGCAACCGGAGACGCAACCGGAGAAGCCCCCGCTTCCTCCGCCGCCGCCCTACGCCTATGCCGACGCATCGCCGGACGGGATCGGGAAATTTTTCCACGGCCGCGAGATTGCGCAGGTCATGGGCCATCCCGGCATCGGTTGGCTGGAACGGGACGAACGGGAACGTGAGGAAGCTCCGAGCAAGGCCATCGAGGCTCTCGCTCTCGAGCCGGACGCGGTGATCGCCGATATCGGCGCCGGCTCGGGTTACTACACGTTCCGTATCTCGCCCAAAGTTCCCGCCGGCAAGGTCTTCGCCGTGGACATTCAGCCGGAGATGCTCGAATTCCTGAACAAACGCGCCGCCGAGCTGGGAATTGACAATGTCCGCCCTCACCTGGGTGCGGTGGACGATCTGCAGCTCGACGCCGGCTCGCTCGACGCGGCTTTGCTGGTGGATGCCTACCACGAGTTCTCCCATCCGGCGGAAATGCTCGCATCGCTCAGGAAGGCCCTGAGGCCGGGTGGAAAGATCTTCCTCCTCGAGTTTCGGGCGGAAGATCCCCGCGTTCCGATCAAACCGCTTCATAAGATGAGCGAGGAGCAGGCGCGGAAGGAATTGGAGAGGGCGGGTTTTCGTTTCGTTTCCAACCGGCGCCAGCTTCCCTGGCAGCACTTCATGATCTTCGAAAAGCCCCGGGACTAGTCGCGGAAGATCGGAAACCCCGCCGCCGGCTTCAATGCCGCCGGCGGCTCGATTCCGAATGTGCCCGAGTCACCGATCTGATAATCACCGTAGGCGATCGGGATCACGGTGAGGCAGAGGGTCGGTTCGTCCTCGAATTGCACCTTGGTCACGTGGACCACGACCGCGCAGTTCGGGCTCTTTTTCACCTCCAGCACATCGCCTGTTTGGAACGAGCTCGCGGCCGCCGTCTGTCCGGTGGGAAACACGTACTCGATCAGCACCGGATAGGGGGCCGCTTTCGTGAAATCGTCGGGATTCACCAGTGCCTGCGCACGTATCGCAAAGCCCGGACTCAAAAAATCGGATTCCCCCAGAATCCGGGTCCGCTCGACCTGATAATCCCCTTCGATGTATGTCAGCATCAGGGGTCTGTCGAAATTTGTCAGGTAGTTCCGCATCAGCAGTGCGTTGGCGCGTTCGAGGTCCTCCGCTTTCAGACCGTAGAATTTCCGGTATAACTCGCGGGGGGCCAGCGCGTTTCCATCGGGCACATCGAGCACCGTGTAGCGTTTCATCTCAGGAAGGCGGCCAAGCTTCCCAAGGATCCTGTAGTTTCGCGGGATTTCGGGATTGCCGAAGACGTGGAGACAGACCGCCCAACTGATTACCGCAAAACACAACGCCAGCGCGTTGGCCAGCAACCACCAGTAATAGGCCGGACGGCTCGGCGGCGGCTCTTCGATTTTTCGAGGCACGGTCGGGTTGATTTTTCAAGGTGTCCCACAGGCATCTCCATCCGGCACCGTGTGCAGGCCGGGCGGCTCGTCCGCCGCTTCAAATGAAGTGCCGCACCCGCACGAGCGTGCGGCTTTGGGATTGTTGATCTTGAAACCCGCATCCGTGAGGTCATCGGAAAAGTCGATCTGGCATCCGCGCAGGCGGTCGACGCTGTCTCCGGCCACGATCACCCGCGCGCCGCCATCCTCAATGATCTCGTCACCCGGCTCGGGATCGGCCACCTGCATCTCATACTGCCAACCCGCGCAACCCCCGCGCCGCACCGCGAGGCGTAGCCCGCCTGCGGGCGAATTCGCCCGCTGTGAAAGGAGTTTGCCCAGCTCGCCGCTCGCTTTGGGGGTGATAGAGATCATGGCCACACCCGCAGCTTAATGGATGATCGCCGATTGGAAACCTGAAATCGCGGATGGCGGCGCGCTCATCCGCCCTGGCCCGTGCAGGCCGCCCGGCCCTTGGAACCGCGGGGTTTTGGCCCGTTGCCAGACTGCGTTTTTCTCTGAAAGAAAGGCCTTGACGGGATATGGGAACGCCAGTTGAGTGCGCCCCGCCCGTGTTTCCGCACGGTCGCCCAGTAGTGGTAGAGGTGTATCCTGAATTTTCGTCCTAGAGCTAACCGTCCATGTCTTCATCCCATTCTTCGCCTGAAACACCCACTTCCCCTCCCGATCAGACAGCCGACCAAGCAGCCGATC
>JBBSJY010000024.1:0-32458 GCA_038256845.1 Verrucomicrobiales bacterium
AACGCGACATCATCAAGTGCATCGAGACCGGCAAGCCGCTGCCGGAGCGCTACCGCTTCCTGCTCTTCGAGGACAAGCGCGAGGTGGAACTCGTCTGGAATGGGAAATCCCGCGATGTCTGCACCGCCATCCTGCCCTTCCAGACCCTCGAGCACATCGACGAGCCAAGGAAGGAAAGTGGCTTGGGCGGCTCGCCTGAACTCTTCGACACCTCCGGCCGCCAGACCAAGGGCTGGGCGAACAAACTCATCTGGGGCGACAACAAGCTCATCCTCTCCTCGCTCAAATCCGGTGCCCTGCGCCGCCAGATCGAGGACGCCGGCGGCCTCAAGCTCATCTACATCGATCCACCCTTCGACGTCGGCGCGGACTTCTCCATGGACATCGAGATCGGCGGCGAAACCTTCCACAAGGAACCCAACCTCCTCGAACAAATCGCCTACCGCGATACCTGGGGCAGGGGCGCGGATTCCTTCATCTCGATGATCTATGAACGGCTTTTGCTCATGAGGGATTTGTTGCATCCGGAAGGAAGTATCTACGTGCATTGCGATTACAGGGTTACCGCACTAATCCGATTAGCTATGGATGAGGTATTTGGACCTGCCAACTTTGTAAATCAGATCGTTTGGAAGCGTGGCCGTATGAAGGGTGCGAAAGCCGTATCGAACCAATACGGAAGAAATCATGACGTGATGCTTCTGTCATCACGCGGCCAGACATACTGCTATAACCGCCAGTATATCCCCTACTCAGCGGATTATATCCGCCAACGATACACCAAGGACGATAAAGATGGCCGCGGCGTCTATACGGACCAACCTATTGGAACTCGCTCGGCAGAAGCTATCGCTGAGATGAGAGCTGAAGGGCGAATTTTCAAAACTTCTGGTGGTACCGAGCGGCTAAAATTTTACCTTTCGGAGATGCCTGGCATTGCGCTTGATGATCTTTGGCTGGACATTGATGAGGTCAATCCGATGGGGGAATCGAATTTAAGCTATCCCACCCAAAAGCCTGAACCTCTGCTTGAGCGAATTATCAAATCAAGCTCTAACGAAGGCGATCTCGTCGCGGATTTCTTCGGTGGCAGTGGCACGACGGCTGCCGTGGCGGAGAAACTCGGGCGCAAGTGGATCACCAGTGACCTCGGCAAGTTCGGCATCCACACCACGCGCAAGAGGCTGATCCAGGTGCAGCGGGATTTGAAGGCGGCGGGCAAGGATTTCCGCGCCTTCGAGGTGCTGAACCTCGGCCGCTACGAGCGCCAGGCCTATCTGAATGTTTCCAACCGCCTCACCGGGAAAAAGAAGACGGAGGCGCTGGCGAAGAAGGAGCAGGATTTCCGCGATCTCATCCTCCGCGCCTACAAGGCCCAGCCGCTGGAGGGTGAGGCGTTTTTCCACGGCAAGATGAACGGCCGCCTCGTCGCCATCGGCCCGATCAATCTGCCCGTCGGCCGCCTGTTCGTGGAGGAAGTCATCACCGAGTGCCGCAAGCGCGGAGCCAGCCGCGCGGACATCCTCGCCTTCGAGTTCGAGATGGGCCTGTTTCCCGCCGTGCTGGACGAGGCGAAGCGCAAGGGCATCGACATCGCCTCAAAAATCATCCCGCCGGAAGTCTTCGACAAACGCGCCGTGGACAAGGGCCAGGTCCGCTTCGCCGATGTGGCCTACGTGGAGGCCAATCCGCGCTACGACAAAAAGGTCAAACTCAGCGTCGCCATCGAACTCACGGATTTCTCCGTCTATTACAGCCAAGGCATCGCCGACGAGCTGGCGCACGGCCTCAAGGAAGGCAAGAGCGAGGTGGTCTGCGACGCGGGCACGCTTTTCAAGGTCAGCAAGGACAAGCACGGCGTGGTCACCCGCACCACGTTGACGAAACAATGGACGGACTGGGTGGACTACTGGGCGGTGGACTTCGACTACGAGAGCCGGCCGGAGATTGTCCATGTCGCCAAGGCGATGGGCGCGTGGAAGGCGAGCTGCCCGGCGTGGTGGACGTGGCGGCGGGCGAGTTCATCGAGTTCGAGGAACGCCGGACCGGTTCCTTCATTTTCGAGAACGAGTGGCAGAGCTTCCGGACGCGCAAGGACCGGAGCCTGGAGCTGACCACCGCCCCGCATACCTACGCCCAGCCCGGCCGCTACACGGTGGCCGTGAAGGTCATCGATATTTTCGGCAACGACACGATGGCGCTCATCGCGGTGAGCGTGGGATAGTCCGCCCATGATCCTCCACGCCTCCGCCGCCTTCACGAAGCGCTTCAAGTGCCAGGTTTCTCTCCCGGAACATCGCCTGCCACAAACCCGGAGGATGGATGCATGGAGCTGTCACTTCATCCGGCTGGGGACGACTCCGGTGGTCGTGGTGATGCACGATGCGACGCTCTACACGCTGGTAATCCCGGCGAAGGGAGCGAAGAGCCTCGGAGAGCTTTGGCTGCGGTTGGTCGGCCGGATTGCGGAAACGTGGTGGAAGCACGGCGTGGAATATGACCCGGGAAACCAGACGGTCATCGTGCTGCCGCGGACGGACCGGTCTCGTATCGGCTCGATGAACGATGCGATCCGGATGTTCCGCTGGCACCGGGCCGATGGGGCTGAACTGGATCAACTGGAGCGGCGATCAAACGGAACCCCGTATAAGGCGGTTGGATATGGTTTCCCGCGGAATCTGCTGGCGAGCTTGCTACAAGCGGAAAAATAACAGCGGGCTATCGCAAGGATCCCATGGACTGCGTGGCAGCGCGCAGCGGCGACGGCGCTTTGGATTCGATGAGGGACGTTTGCTGCCTCGGGCCCCCGTGACCATCCAAAGCGGCGTGGCGATGGCGCTTCCCGCCGCACTCGAAGGTGTGCTGGCTCAGCCCCGGGTGCTGCGGTCCTCGACGGTCGCTCCTTTCGCGGCGCGCTTGCGGGCGTTGGCGTCGAGGACGCGCTTGCGGAGGCGGATGTTCTTCGGCGTGGCCTCGACCAGTTCGTCGGAGTCGATGTATTCGATCGCGCGTTCGAGGGAGAAGCGGACGGCCGGGGTGAGCTTGGAGGTCTTGTCCTTGCCGGAGGAACGCATGTTGTCGAGGTGCTTTTCCTTCACCGGGTTCACGGGAAGGTCGCCGACGCGGGGGTTTTCCCCGACCAGCATGCCGCCGTAAACCGCGTCGCCGGGAGCGACGAAAAGAGTGCCGCGGTCCTCAAGCATTTGCAGCGAGTAGGGGGTGGCGGTGCCGGAATCCATCGAGACGAGCGTGCCGGTGGTCCGGTTCTGGATTTCGCCGGCGTGCGCGGCGTATTCCTTGAAAAGGTGCGACATGATGCCGTGGCCGGAGGTCAGGTTCACCAGCTCGGTTTCGAAGCCGATCAGGCCGCGGGTCGGGATGGTCGCCTGGATGAACGTGCGGCCGGAAGGTTCGGTGTCCATGTGCTCCATGAGGCCTTTGCGGTTCATGAGGATTTTCAGGATCCCTTGGGTGTAGTCGCCGGGGGCCTCGACGTAGAGCGTTTCGTACGGCTCAAGCAGATGGCCCTTGTCATCGCGGCGGAAAATCACGACCGGGCGGGAAACAAGGACTTCAAAACCTTCGCGGCGCATTTGTTCCACGAGCACCGCGATCTGCATGGCGCCGCGGGCGGAAACGTTGAAAACGCCGGAGAGATCGGTGTCCTCGACGGTGATGGAAATGTTGGTTTTCAACTCGCGCATCAGGCGATCGCGGATCGCGCGGGAGGTGACGTGCTTGCCTTCCTTGCCGGCAAGCGGGCCGTCGTTGATCGAGAACTGCATCGACACGGTCGGCGGGTCGATCGCGACGAATGGCAGCGGCTCCTGGTCAGGCGAACCCGCGATGGTCTGGCCGATATCGATGTCCTCGATGCCGGCGGCGATGCCGACGATGCCGCCCGCGCCGCAGCCTTCGGAGTCGGCGGTGGCGAGGCCGGAGTAGGTGAAGGTTTTCATCACTTTGGACTGCACCTTGGTGCCGTCCTGGCGGAGGAGGTGGACGGTATCGCCCTTTTTCACGCTGCCGCCGAGCACCTTGCCGATGGCGACCCGGCCGACGTAGTCATCCCACTCGATGTTGGAAACGAGCATCAGGAACGGCGCGTCGGGATCGGCCTTGGGCTCGGGGATCGCCTCGACGATTCTTTTGAGCAGCGGGATGCAGTCCTTCCGCTCGTCGTCCGGGCTGTCCATGAAATAGCCGTCGCGGGCGGAGCCATAGACGAAGGGGGCGTTGAACTGGTCCTCGTCGGCATCGAGGTCGAGGAACAGCTCGAGGACCTGGTCGTGGACTTTTTTCGGATCGGCGAGCGGGCGGTCGATCTTGTTGATGACGACGATCGGTTTGAGGCCTTCCTGCATCGCCTTGCGGAGGACGAAACGCGTTTGCGCCTGCGGGCCGCCGGAGGCATCGACGACGAGAAGCACGCCATCGACCATCTTCATGACGCGCTCGACCTCGGCGCCGAAGTCGGCGTGGCCCGGGGTATCGACGATGTTGATGGTGTAGCCTTCCCAGAGAATGGCGGTGTTCTTGGCCTTGATGGTGATGCCCTTTTCCTTTTCCAAGTCCATCGAATCCATCGCGCGCTCGGTGGTCGCCTGGTTTTCACGATAGGTCCCGCCGGCTTGGAGAAGCTGGTCAACGAGGGTGGTTTTGCCGTGGTCAACGTGGGCGATGATGGCGAGGTTGCGGATATTCAGAGACATGAAGACAGGGGATGGTAATGGAAGCGCCCGCGCGGCGGGGCGGCGCTATGGCGCTTTTCCCGGCAGGTGGCAAGGCGCGATTGCCGGAATGCGCGGTCTGCCTGGCGGCAGCGGGCGACAAGCTCAATCCTTTTCCGAAATACGCAAGCGCAGGAATGCCCGGCCTTGCGGCAGCGGATCAAGTTGCCAAGAAATCCGCGAGCCACCCTGGCCGTCGGGGATTTCGGAAATGCGCATCAGCGATTGGGAGGACCATTCGACGAGATTGCCAGACCACTCGGGCACCAGATCCACGGCATCGGCACCGAGAACTCGGGTAGCCGAAAACTGCCCGGTGAGCGGATCAATCGTGGGCGGCGGGCCTTGCAAGGCGTAGGCGACAAGATCCTGTCCTGTCGTCAGCGGGATCGAATCGCTTGCATTCGGATTCCCGTTCACCTCCACGCTGGGGCGCCAGGATTCCGGGTTCTCCGGCTGGGAGGGATCGGTCAGGACCATGGTGCGTCCGCCATCGTTCGCGGAGCCCGGCCACGGGAAGGCGGGGCCGTAGGTGAGGTCGAACAGCGTGCTTCCGTCGGGGGCTTCGAGCCGGAGCCGCTCGCCGCCGTTGGAAAGGGCGGTGTTGTTTTCAAAAATACCGGCGATGGGAAATCCGGGGCCGTAGAGGGTTTCGAAGGCGGCTTGGTTGCGGATCACCAGAGTTCGCGCACCCGGCAGCAGCAGACTGCCGGCCGGGAATGTGAAATCCACGCCGTGGGTGAACCTTGACCCGGCAAGATCGATGGCCAGATCGGAACTGGCGTTGAGCAGTTCGATGAACTCCGCATTGCCGTGGGGATCGGGCGGGTGATAGGAAATTTCCGAAACCACGAGGTTGCCCGCGTCCGGAGCAGTCATGCCCACCTCGTAGTGCGATTCGGCCATGGCGCTCCAAGTCGCGCCGCTGCGGGCGCGCATCCGGATCGTGCGGCGGCCGGGGTCCGAAAGCACCAACTCGCTCGGCTCGGCCTGCCGCGTTGCCGTTAGAGAAAGATTCATGCTCAGGTCGCTGCTGTTTCCGCTCGCCTGATGGACCTCGATGGCCAAGGTATTTTCCCCCTCCTGCAGCCATCCGGCGCTCAACACCGTTTGCTCGATGGTATCCTCGATGGCGCTTCCCGAATAGTAGTCGTATGACGGATCCACCGGCAGGTTTCCAGCGACCCGCTGGCCGTTGATATAAACCGCATAGGCGTCGTCATATTTCACCCGCAGGGTGAGATTCACGATTTCATCCACTCCGGTGATACCGAAGGTTCGGCGGAAATAGGTGGTGGCGACCTTCTGGCCCGGTGAGACCTCGACGATGGGAATGACGGTCTCTTCGTCGCTATCGCCGTATCCCAGCTCCGCCCTGCCGACAGCCCAGCCGCTGTCACTGTATCCCGCCTCGCGCCACGCGGTGCCGAGGTCGTTGCCGCTGGAGTTATATTTCCATCCGGAAGCAGACCATGGAATCTCTATGCTCCCCGTGACCGACGAAACATAGATCTGGGCGGCCGGACGCAATGCCCCGCCGACAGCCCGCGGATCCGTACCGTCCGGCATGTAATACAAAGTCGCTCCCGCGGGTCCGGCTGCCACCACTTCGGTTCCCGTCGGGTGGCTGCCTCCATGCGGCGTGATCACCGGAGCATTGATCGAAGGATAGAGCCCATCGGCGCGGAGCTGGCCGAGAACGATCGGCCCGCGCTGGGGCAGATAGTTCAAAATCGCCTGTTTGGCATTGAGCCAGTCGAGCCGGGTCCGAGGGCTGCTGGTTTTCGCGTCTCCCCAGCGGGCGCTCTCGGCGATGATCGCGCGGTCGATCACCGCGGCGAGCGAGTTCACCCGTTGTTCCCAAGCCTGCGCGGTCAATACTCCGTCATCGAACAGATGGCGATGCACCCGGTCCGCCCAGCGCATCCGGTATTCGGCATTTCCAGTCAGGTCCTGGTGCAGGAAAAGGGGATTGGAAAAACTGAAATTCGACTCGTTGGTACTGGGATAGGGGCCGGTCCGATCCTCGTTCGGATTGAACATCGTGTGCTCGAAATCATGGACGAAGAAGCGGAATCCCTGGCGCGGATTGTTGACCCGCTGCCGGGTGCCCGACCAGTTGTTGGCCCGGTCGTTGCCAAGGAAGGCGGAGGTCGCCCCATCAAGATTTCCCATCCAGAACGTCAGGAGCAGATAGTCGATGAGATTGTCCGCATCCAGCAGGACTGGATCCTCCGTCGGCGTAGCTCCGTCCGGAGCGAGACCCTGCATCCGGAAATAGTTGGCGTTGGAAGGATTCGCGCGGTGGACCTTGCCGAGATCCCAGAGGTCGCGCCATGCGTTGATCGTTCCATCGACGACGCCCGTGCTGTAACCGGATTCCTGCTCCGCTTTGACCACGTCGTGATCGGCCTTGTCTCCGCCGAAATAAGCTGCGGCGTGGTCGGCATCCGTCCGTTCGTCCGTATCGAACAGACCCCAGTATTGGCCGTTCAGATAGACATGCACATATCTCACCCGCGAGCCGGGTTGACCCATGTCGAGCTGCGCCAACCGCGAGCTCTCCTCCCGCAGGAACGTGTTCTGGGAGTCGCCGCCGAACGACCAGGAATAGTTCTGTGAAGTGCGGAAGTCGATCTTGTCGAACTTGTCCGCGCCCTGGTCCCCGAAAAGCGGGTAATTCAGTTTGGCGGCTCCATAATCCCCGCGGAAAAGAAAGCGCAGGGCGTGCTTCGGATTGTTCGTCGAGCGGGAAAATCCCCCCCGCACGCGCAAGCCGGCATCAATCTGGAATTCGTTGGTGCCGTTCGGATCCGTATCGGTCGGCGGATTGATCCACTCGAGGGATGCGGGACGCTCAGCTCCGAATCCGCGATCATGCGGATTGGCATAAATGCCCCGCGAGCCATCGATGTTCAGCAAATTCGGCAGATCCGTGGTGATCGACACGCTGGGTAGCGCCAGCAGCGCGGCCCTCACCTCCTCGTTTCCGCCCACCGCCGGATTCGTATGATTCACAATCTCCGGATCCATTCCATAGTCCATCACTTGCGAAGTCCCGCTGGAAGAAGGCCAGCCCGGCGGGGGCGAGCCGTCGGAGCTTTGGACCAGGACGTCATTCGGGAAGATATAGGTTTGGGTATCCACGTTGGTCGGGTCGTAGTCTTCCTTGGTGGCGATCGCCCGCAGTACGGTGGTGGTGGAGATTTCCAGCGGCACGGTGTAGGTCGTGCCGTTTTCCCCGTCCGGAGTGGATCCGTCCGTGGTGAATCGAATGATGGCACCCACGGTTTCGCTGGTGATCCCCACCGTGATGGGATCGGTGTAAATGCCCCGGTTGATGCTGAACTTGGTGTCGGCCACCACGCCCAGGGAGCTGGGAACGCCGTTGATCCAGCCGGGAGTCGCCTTGTCGCGGGAATAGAGCGCGGGATCTGCCAGCGGATCGAGAATGCCGCTGATCAATTCCGGCAACATGAGAAAGCTCGGGTCGCTGGCGGATGACCGCATGCCGTGAATGGCCAGCACCGGATTGGCATCTGCCAGCGAGCCGAGCGCCGACGTCACATTGTAGCCGGTCCGCTGCAAGCTGGACGAATCCGGGCGCTCGCCGGTTGCCGGAGAATTCCACATCGGGTTTTCCGGCGCGTTCGCCGACGCCACCGGAGTGCCATTGAGATAGGCGGCAAACCCGTCGTTTTGGCGCATCACCAGCGACAAGGCCGTGGCAGGCTCACCCACGTCCGTGATGGGAACCCGGAAATAGGCGCCCACGCCCGAGCCCATCGCCGATTGGAGATTCGTCGCGATCACGTCTCCCGAACCGTCGGGCACGGTCATGGCGGGAAGTCCGCCGTTCGCCACGTCGCCGACGAGCCGGAAGGCTCCCGGATCGAACGTGGCCAGATTGCCGGGGGCCGCGAAAAACTCGACGCAGTCGCCACCGCCACCCTCGAACATGATCACCTCGAAGTCATGGATGCCGACGCCGAGCGAAATGGTGCCGAAAAAATTCTGCGGGCCATGAAACGTATCATCCACCATCACGTTGCTGCCGTTGATCCGGATCCTCCCCCCGTCGTCCGAGTTGAGGCCGAAGGTATAAGTTCCCGCCGTGGCGATTTCGATCTTGCCGGTGGCACGGATGGCATAGTTGTCGCCGAAGCCACCGGGTGGCGGATCGTTCGCACCATAGTTTCCGTCGGAGCCCTCACCGAGAATGTTGAGCATTGGAAGAACGACCGTGGCCGACCCGAGGACCTGCGGGTCGCTGTCCGGGAGAAGCACCAGGTTCGCGGCATCCGCTAAGCCCCCCATGCTGCTGTTCTTGAACACCTGGCGGACCGTCATTCCCGGCACGAGCAGACCGAATCCCAAGCCGCTTGGGCCCTGCGCCCAACCGGAGTCGTTGTATGCAGCGGTCATCCAATCGGCCGGGGGTGAGCTTGCGGAATCCGGCGCCCGGTAGCGGACCATGTCGCCTTCCGCCACAAGGACGGTCGAGTCGAAGCGCAGGCCGTATGATTCATCCACCCGGAGAGCGGGGAAGGCCGGCGCGAATTCGTGTTCCACGGTCACCCCGTCCGGCCGGACCAGTGCGAGGTATTCCCCATCTTTCGACAAAGCGAAATTGGTGTGCAGCGGCGCTCCCGATACCCGCAGGTCGCGGTTCGACGCCCGGACCACCAGAAATTCACCCGGCGCAAGGGTCACCGCCGGAAAGCGCCATTTCACCAGATTGGCCGCATTGTCGGTGAGTCCCCACTGGTCGAGATTGACCGGTGCACCCGTGGGGTTGTGGATCTCGATCCAATCGGAGAACTCGCCGAAATCATCCCGGCTGGTAGTTTCATTGGCGGCCATCAATTCGCTGATGACAGCTTGCGCGGACGCATCCGTCTTCAGCAACCAACACATGATCAAGGCACAAGCAGTCCATCCGCGCATGACGGTAACTACTTGTTGAATATCGCTTCCGCAACCCCCAAAAGGTGTTGCCCTCCGCCGGGACTGGCCGACGATCCGCCCCCGCAAGTCAGCCCCATGTCACCCACGATGATTCTTACCCACCCGGGCGGAGCTCACAAAGACGAGTTTCTCGCCTGCTGCCTCCTCATTTCCATTCATGGCGTTCCGCTCGTCCGCCGCGAACCCACCTCCGCCGATCTCAGCGATCCCGCGACCCTGGTGGTCGACGTGGGCCACGAGCACGATCCCTCCCGTGGAAATTTCGACCATCACCAATTTCCCAAGGATCACCCGCCGATCTGCTCGCTCAGCCTCGTGCTTCAGGATCTGGGACTCTACGAGGATGCGCGCGCTTTTTGCGACTGGCTCGAACCGGCCGAGTGGTTCGACACTCGCGGGCCGAATGAAACGGCGCGCTGGCTGGGTGTCGACCGGGCGACCTTGTTCAAGCTCAATTCGCCGATCGACACGACGCTTTTACGGCGCTTCGCGGCCGCCGACCGTCTCGCGGAAGGCGATCCATTGTGGGAAATGATGCGCTGGATTGGCGACGACCTCATCGATTACCTGCGGACCCTGCGCGAACGGTTGGACCACCTTGCCCGGCATTCCGAGTTCTGGGAAATCGATTCGCCGGGCGGTGCCTTGCGCGTGTTGTTCCTGCCCCGCACCGAGCCTTTGCCGGACGAGCCTTCCGCGGGGATCGCCCGTTTTCTCGATGCCCATCCGGAAGGTGCCGGAGTCGCCGCACTGGTGTATCCGGACCGCCGGGGCGCCGGCTACGGTCTCTCCCGCCACAACGATCACCCGGCCTTCGACTTCACCCGCATCGATGCTTGCCCCGATGTCCACTTCGCCCACGCCCGTGGCTTTGTCGCCAAGACCTCGGCCACCTCGACCGACCGGTTGCGGGAGCTGCTTTTTCATTCCATCGTGTGAGCGGATCGTCGGCGCGATTCCTTGTGGAAACAAGCACTTGCGCCGCCCGGTGAACCGTGGAATCCGTAGAAACGCTCCACAGCGATGCCGCTTCTCCCATTTGTCTAAACCCCATGCGCGAAACTCTCATTGTCATCGGCTTGCTCGTCCTCGCCGTGGCATTCCGCACAGCAAAGACGCAATTGATCCGCAAGGTGGGCGCCCTCACCTTTCTGGTCGCCAGCTTCTTCCTCTTTTATTTTGTGTCGGGCAGCATCCTCATCGGCCTGGTGGGGGCGGCGATCTGGTTCCTGCTGCCTTGGATCGAACTTCTCACCAGGATCCGCCGGATGCGTCTGCCGTTGAACAACCGGCTGCGGCATCGCGAGGTGCCCAACCCTTCGTTCTTCCCAAATGCCAGTGAGGCGGCGAGCGCCATGGAGGAGGCGGGCTTCGAACATGTTTCGGACTGCGGCTGGGAATGGGCCGGCATGCAGCAGTTTTTCCGCATCTTCTGGCATCCGGAAGAACGCGCCGTGGCCGCCGTCTGCCTTTGCGAGCAGAGCGATGTCGCCTTCGCCTTCGTCTCCATCACCTCCCAGGACGCGGCGGGAAATATCTGGCGCACCACCAATTTCCCGTTCGCCCCGACCCTCCGCTGCCCACCTCATGTGAAATGGAATCACGTCCCCTGCGAGCGGAGCTGTTTTCACGAGATTCTTGCCGATCACCGCGGATACCTGGCCCGCGTCAAGGTCCCGCCCGACCGACTCAGAATCCCCGATCCCGAGGAAATTGAGGACTCCATCGAAAAGGAGATGCGCCAGCAGGTGGACCACAATCTCGCCTCCGGCATCATCCGGCTCACCGGCGACGGTCATTTCCGATACTCGAAACGCGGCCTGCTTTTTCTTTGGGGCCAGTTCGTGAAAGACATGGTGCGGCTCTGTTAGAGCGGCGGCGCTGCTCACGGGACGATGCTGTCCGGCAGCTCGAAGGCCTTCCGCATTTCCCGGAAAAGCCGCACGTATTCGGCTTCCAGCCGCTTGGCAAACTCCGCCCGCCCCTCGCGCCGCCAGCTCTCCGGCCCCACCGCCAGCGGCTCGCCCACCCACACCCACAGCCTTCCGCGCTTCGCCGGCATCCACGGGCCGATCCGTCCCAGCCGGTCGGTCCCCAGCACGATCACCGGCAGCACCGGACAGCCGGATTTCGCCGCCAGAAAGCACACACCGCGCTTGATCGCCGCGCCGCGCAGCACCGACGCGCTGCCGCATACCAGCTCCCCCTCCGGGAAAATTCCCACCGCCTCGCCGCGTTTCAGCCGCCGCAGGCCCTCGCGGATCGTCGGTAGCGCCGGCCCCTCCCGATCCACCAGAAACGCCCCGCCGTGATGCAGCACCGTCCGCATGAGCCACTGCCGGTAGAACTCGATCCGGGAAACCCAACTGATCCGTCGCCGCAGCACCGCGCTGATCACCACCGGATCCAGATGACTCACATGGCTCACCGCGATCAGGACGCCTCCGCTGGCAGGCACCCGTTCGAGGCCGAAGGCGCGCACGCGCATCGTGAAGGCGAACACCCCTCGCCATGCCACCCGGCAGGTATCGTAAAACCGTCCCGGCGGCTTCGATAGCGCAGCCGTCCGGGCTGAGGGTCCGCGGGTTCTGTTGATCGATGTTTGCACCAGAGCCTTCGCCGCGACTCTGAGTGATGCGCAGCCAGCCGGCAAGATCGATCTCCGCCGCCGCCCGCTCCCGCCGGAAGAAATCGCCCGGCCTCCCCGTAGTTTCGGCCCAATTTTCCATGAAACGCGTCCTTCTTCTCGGCCTGCTCGTCTTCCAATCCGCCGCCGCCCAACCGGCCCTCACTCTTTCCAAAGGCGACCATATCGCCATCGTCGGCAGCGGTCTAGCCGATCGCCAGCAGCACCACGGCTGGCTCGAAGCGCTGATCCACCGCGCCCACCCGGACCTCGACCTCACGATCCGCAATCTCGGTTTCGCTGCCGATGAAATCAACGTCCGCCCCCGTTCCGACGAGGCGCCGACCACCGAGTATTTCCTTTCGATGAGGAAGGGCGACACGGTCCAGAAGCGCGGCAACACCGAAGTCATCTACAAGGCCGGCAGCGACTTCGGAGCCGATGTCATCCTCGCCTACTGGGGCTTCAACGAGTCCTTCCGCGGCCCGGACCATCTCTCGAGCTTCAAGAGCGACCTCGAAAAATACCTCACCGCCCAGCACGAAGCGAAATACAACGGCGAATCCGCCCCGCGGATCGTCCTCATTTCGCCTCTCGCCCACCAGAACCTCAACCACCCGAACTTCTCCGACGGCAGCGAAAACAACCGCAACCTCGCCCTCTACACCGCCGCGATGAAGGAAGTCGCCGCCGCGAAAAACATCCCCTTCATCGACCTCTTCTCCGCCTCGCAGGAGCTGTTCTCGACTCACGACCAGCCGCTCACGCTCAACGGCATCCATCTCACCGAAGAAGGTGACAAACTACTCGCGCCGATCCAGTTCAATGCCCTCTTCGGCAAGGATCCCGCCCCGCTCGAAGACCCCGCCCTCGAAAAAATCCGCACCGCTGTCCTCGATAAAAACACCGAGTGGCACCACCGCTACCGCACCGTTGACCAATACAACATCTACGGCGGCCGCTCGCGCATCGAATACGAAGGTGTTACCAACGCCGAAATCCTCGGCGAGGAGATGGCCCAGCGCGACGTCAAGGCCGCCAACCGCGACCGCCGTGTCTGGGCGCTGGCAAAAGGCAACGACCTCCAGGTGAAGGACGACAATCTCCCGCCGGTCCGCCCCACTCCCACCAACCGCCCGCAGGAAAAACCCTACCTCAGCGGCGAGGAAGCCATCAAACACCTCACCTTGGCCGAGGGCTTCAAGGTCGAACTCGTCGCCTCCGAGGAAACATTCCCCGAACTCGTCAACCCGGTCCAGATGGCCTTCGACACCCGCGGCCGCCTCTGGGTCGCCGCTTGGCCGGCCTATCCCGGCACCACTCCCAACGAGAAGGTTTTCGACAAGCTCCTCGTCATCAATCTCGACCCGGAAACCGGCAAAGCCGCCAAAATCACCACCTTCATGGACGGCCTGAACTGCCCCACCGGCTTCCAGTTCTACAAGGACGGCGTCCTCGTCATGCAGTCGCCCGACCTCCTCTGGGCGCGCGACACCACCGGCGACGGCAAAGCGGACACCGTCGAGCGCATGCTCCACGGCCTCGACGCCGCCGATTCCCACCATGAGACCAATTCGATGTGCCTCGAACCCGGCGGCGCCGTCTATCTCAGCGACGGCGTCTTCCACCGCACCAGCGTCGAAACACCGGACGGCCCCGTCCGCAACCGCGACGGCGCGATCTACCGCTACGAACCGAACACCTCGAAGTTCACCCGCCACATCCCCTACGGCTTCGCCAATCCCCACGGCCGCGTCTTCGACCGCTGGGGCAACGACCTCGTCACCGACGCCACCGGCAATGCAAACTACTTTGGCCCGGCTTTCAGCGGCCACCTCGACTCCGGCAGCCATCCGCCCATGAAACAATTCTGGGACCGGCCGTCGCGCCCCTGCGCCGGCACCGCCATCCTCTCCAGCCGCCATTTTCCCGAGGAAATGCAGGGCCAATTCCTCAACGCCAACGTCATCAGCATCCAAGGAATCCTCCGCGCGAAACTCACCGACGAAGGCTCCGGCATCAAAGGTGAAACCCTCGAGCACCTCATCACCACCGACATCGCCGCCCATCCGAATTTCCGCCCCTCGGGCATCACCGTCGCCCCCGATGGCTCGCTCTATTTGATGGACTGGTCGCAGATGCTCATCGGCCACCTCCAGCACCACCTCCGCGATCCGAACCGCGACCACCAGCACGGCCGCCTCTACCGCATCACTTGCGAAGGCCGCCCGCTCCTCGATCCGAAACCCATCCACGGCCAACCCGTCGCCGCCCTGCTCGAACTCCTCAAGGAGCCGGAAAACGACGTCCGCATGCGCGCCAAGATCGAACTCGGAAATCACGACCCGAAAGAAGTCGCCGCGGCCGCGAAAGCATGGATCGGCACCCTCGATCCGCAATCCCCCGACCACGAACACCACGTTCTGGAAGCCCTCTGGGTCCACCAGTGGCACAACGTCGCCGATCTCGAGCTCCTCGCCCGCGTCCTCAAATCCCCCGAACCACGCGCCCGCGCCCAAGCCGTCCGGGTCGCCTGCTATTGGCGCGACCGCGTCCCGAACCTTCTCGAAATCATCCGTGCCGCCGCCGGGGACGAAGCCCCGCGCGTCCGCCTCGAAGCCGTCCGCACCGCCAGTTTCCTCCAGGACTGGCAAGCCGCCGATGCCGCCCTCGAAGCGCTCAAGCGCCCCACCGACGACTACATCGATTACTGCCTCACCCAGACCATGAAGCAGCTCGAACCCTGGTGGAAACCCTCCATCCGCGACGGCAAACCCCTTGCCGCCAACAACCCCGCCGGCATCGATTTCCTTCTCGCCAGCGTCAGCACCGGCGA
Organism: Verrucomicrobiales bacterium; assembly: GCA_038256845.1. Taxonomy (GTDB): domain Bacteria; phylum Verrucomicrobiota; class Verrucomicrobiia; order Verrucomicrobiales; family Akkermansiaceae; genus Luteolibacter. The sequence goes on from JBBSJY010000024.1 coordinate 15,161, forward strand.
TCTCGGAAAGCTTCCGCCCAGCCCTCAAATCCACCGCACCCTCCTCACCCGCGACGATGCCACCGCCGACCAGCGAATCGCCGCCCTTGCCGCCCTCGCCAAAGCCGAAGGGAAAACTCCCGCCGGGCTTCTTCTTTCCGCCCTCCAGCCCATCGCCACCGATTCCGGAAAGCCCGTCGAAGCCCTCGGCCGCCTTCTCGTCGCCCAGCCGGCCGATGCCCTCGCAAAACACCGCGCCGAAATCCTTTCCCTCACGCGCCCCGCAGTGGCCCCCTCGCTCCGCGTCCACGCCTGGACCGCCCTCATGCAAGCCGACGGCTCCCTCGATCCATCGTTCGCCGACGCCGGGAAATCTCCGGAGCAGCTTCCCGAATGGCTCCACGCCGCCGCCGCTCTCAACGACCCCGCCCTCCGCGCCTCCGTCTTCGAAAAAGCCCGCGCCACGCTCGACACCCGCCCTGCCGCCGATGCCCGCGGTGGCGTCAGCGGCCGTTTCGTCCGCATCACCCTTCCCCGTCGCGGCACCCTCACCCTCGCTGAAGTCGAAATCATAAGCGGCGGCAAAAACATCGCCCGCGGCGGAAAGGCCACCCAATCCAGCGTCTCCAACGACGGCGTCGCCTCCCGGGCCATCGACGGCCGCACCGACGGCAGCTACGGCTCCGGCACCCAGACCCACACCAACGAGGGCGAAAACAACCCGTGGTGGGAAGTCGATCTCGGCAAGGACCGTCTTGTCGAAGCCGTCACCCTCTGGAACCGCAGCGAGCAAGGCGGCCAATTCGCCAGCCGCCTCGAAGGCTTCGACCTCATCGTCCTCGATTCCAACCGCCAGGAGACCTTTAAAAAATCCGGCAACCCCGCCCCCGAAACCTCCGACACCCTGAAGCTCGATGGCGACCCCACCGCCCCGCTCCGCACCGCCGCCATCCGCGCCCTCATCGCCAGCGGCCGCGAACCCGCACAAGTCTTCGAAACCCTCACCGGCCTCATCCAACGGCGCGAGCTCGTCGAAACCGCCGCCCGCGCCGCCCTCCAGCTCCCCCGCGAATCGTGGTCCACCGCGGAAGCCGCCCCCACCCTCGGCGCCCTCACCGCCTGGACCGGCGGAATCCCCGCCAGCGCCCGCACCCGCCCGGATTTCATCGAAACCCTCCGCTTCGCCGACGAACTCGCCGCGCTCCTTCCCGCCGCCGAGGCCACCGCCGCCCGCCGCACTCTCCGCGACCTTGGCGTCCGCAGTTTCGTCGTCAAAGCCGTCCCGGAGAAAATCTCGTTCGATGTCACACGCCTCGTCGTCGAGGCCGGCAAGCCCTTCGAACTCATCTTCGAAAACCCCGACGCCATCCCCCACAACCTCCTCATCGTCACCCCCGGCAGCCGCCAGGCTGTGTCCGAAGCCGTCCTCGCCCAGCCGCCCACAAAACTCGACTCCCAGGGCCGCGCCTACGTCCCGGACGGCGACCCCCGCGTCATCGCCGCCACCAAGCTTCTCGAAGCCGGCCAAAAAGAGATCCTCGAAATCACCGCCCCCACCGAAGAAGGCACCTACGAATACGTCTGCACCTTCCCCGGCCACTGGACCATCATGTGGGGCGAACTCATCGTCACCCAACCCGAGTAGCCCCCGTGGCGGCGGTTTCCAACCGCCCGGTCCATCCAAACGATTCCACCGTTTTCTACCCGTCAGGCAGAGCCGCGCCGTCCTGGCCCATCCTATCTGTGATTCTCTCTTCGGCTCCATGATATCCATCAAAAATCTTCTGGTGTCCGAGATGCGAACGTGGGGTTCTTCTGTTCCAATAATCCTCTGCCCAAATAAGCAGATTCTGAAAATTCACTTCGGCATTGATTGGCTCAAGCTGCTTGGAACTCTCCGAACCGCGCGCCAACAATCCGCTAGGGCAGACCGGCCACGATAAATCCAGCCAAATCAAGAAATCTGCCCGGTCTAAAAATCACTCGGCAAGGTCGCCAAAAACTCCTTCAACAATCCACTCTTCTTCTTTCTTTCAGGATCTGCGAAGGCGAGCCTTCAGTGTCACTTCAGAAGCGGCGTCCGAGCCCTTCGTGGCGTCCGCTTGTACGGATTATTTTTCATCCACGATCCTACGCTTCCAATGAAGAACGCGAAGAGTGAGGGATGATCCAATCGCTGCAAGAACTCCGGCCATAGTGATGCCGACACCACACTGCATCATTCTTGCCGCAACCGTCTTATCGTGATTGAAGCGCATCGCCATCTTCGGCTTTGGGTCTTGGTATGGGATACCTGTGGATGAAACGTCGTAGGCGAAGCCAGCGACTACGGTCAAAAGTCCGGTCAAAATGACAATCGCAATCAAGTTTCGCGGTGTAATCTTCACTTCTTTGCAACGTCAAGGCAATGGCGCGCCGGCGTCAAGTTCCGAATTAATCAGACGGCTTCCTCGACGTCGCCATCTGCGCCTTGTTCGGAATCTTATCGATGACTTGCGGTGTAATAAGCTCGGTTGGTCGAAAGATCCAAGGCTACTGTGACGCCACCATTGTTGCTCGCGCTCCGCTGATAAACTTGGGCTCGTGGAACAGGAATCAAGTCATCATCCGAAATTGGCGTTCCCTCTTGCCTGAGTAACTGAAGCGATCGGGGTCGCGAGAAATTTTGCTCTTCAGAAACGGCCCATCCTAGCTTGGCCGCGTAGGTTCTAAAATCTTCCTCGCTGATCGTGAATTCCGCAGCCTTCCACCATCCAAATCCTTCTTGGGATCTATAATATACATTGGTCGCTTCTTCGGGGAGCCAACTTGGTCGCTGGGTGCCCTCCACGATAGGCGACCTTGGACCAACGATCGCGAAAACCAAAGCGGCGATGAAGAGAACCACAATGCTGACTCCAGAAATGATGATCCACTTTAGAATTTCCGTCATTTTCTTCCGAACAGTAGTAGTTATCCCATGCACATATCACCCGGATGCGATAGGCGGCTTGCGGGATTCTCCAGAGCAGGGCGCCGGAGCCGGTGGGTGTCAATGGTTTAGGCGGTTGGCGGGAGGCGTCCTGGCGGCGGGATTTGATCGGGCGGCGTGAAAGCTCAGGACTTCCGTAGGAATCCGATACCACCGCTTTGGACATCCGAAGCGTTTCGTGACGCATCGCTTCTCACGGCGCGCTGGTGATGGCGACGGTCCGCCAGGGACTCATCCCGCGGGAGTCGCGGCGGTTTCCGGCGCGGGTGCGGATGCGGGCTGCCCGGCATTTCCCCAAAGGGCCAGTGCTCCCCATTGCCAAACGGGGCGGAACGCCCTATTCCGTGGTCCGGAAATCATGATCCATCGTTGGGCAAAGAAAGGAATCGGCTGGATGATCGGGCTGCTGGCGGTGCAACCGGCGGCGGCCAAGGAGGAGCTTGATCTTGAGATCGCGACGACTTTCGCGCGGATCGCCCTCGCGGGCATTGACCGCGAGTATCCGAACAAGCCGGGGCACGTCTTCGCCGGTCCGGAGGATGTGAAGTCGCCACGCGAGCTGCATCCGGTGTTTTTCGGCCACTTCGATTGGCACTCGTCGGTGCATGGGCACTGGATGCTGCTGCGGTTGTTGCGGCTCTTCCCCGACGCCCCGTTTGCCGGGGAAGTCCGCGGAGTCCTTGACGGCCGTCTGACTCGCGAGGGGCTGGAAGCCGAGGCGGCGTATTTCCGCGCGAAGGGAAACCGCAGCTTCGAGCGGATGTACGGCTGGGCGTGGGCGCTGCAACTGGCGGGCGAGCTGAAACGTTTCGACGATCCGGACGCCAATCGTTGGGCTGGGCATTTCGCCCCGCTGGAAAAGGAGATCATCCGCCTGGCGAAGGACTACCTGCCGAAGCTCGATTGGCCGGTGCGCTGCGGATTCCATCCGGAAACCGCGTTTCCGCTGGCCTTCCTGCTCGATCACGCGCGGTTGACCGAGGACACCGAATTCGAGGGGATCCTGGTCGGACAGGCGAAGCGTTTCTATCAGAACGACCGGGATTACCCGACCGCCTACGAACCTTCCGGCAACGACTTTTTCTCGCCCGGTCTGAACGCGGCCGATCTGATGCGACGGGTGCTCCCTGCGGAAGAATTCGGACCCTGGCTTGGAAGATACCTGCCCGGGCTTGCGGACGGTAGGGCAGGAAACCTGCTCCAACCGGTGACGGTGAGCGATCCGACCGACGGCCACCTCATCCACCTGGCGGGCCTGAACTTGAGCCGGGCCTGGACGATGCGGGGGATCGCTGCCGCCCTGCCGGAGGGGGATCCGCGCCGGGAGCTGCTCAATGCCACCGCGGTTTCCCACTTGGAAGCAGGGCTGGGATATGTCGCGAGCGGCCATTACGAAGGCGACCACTGGCTGGCCAGCTTTGCAGTGCTGGCCATGACCGGGCCCTGATCCGGCTTGTGTGAAAGTCGCACCGCAGCGTATTCGATGGTCGCTAATGGTTTCCATCGCCTGGGACGACTCTCACCGAGGGTATGGCATCGCTTCATTTGAAGGCAGGCAGGCCCGGATGAGCGCGGAATTGCATAGTTGCTCCAACCCCGGTGGGGTAGACCTCGATGGCAGGGCTGCGTTGTAAATGTCAGATCTCGTGATGCGCTTCGTCCGGATCATCATACCATGGGGTTCCCGCGTAGATGCTACGTTGCAAGTCCGCGATGACCTGCGCGCCTAACAGAACAATGAGGGCGGCGGCTTCCATCGTGAGCAGGAAGATCACGGTCGTGGCCATCGAGCCGTAGACCGCATTTACAAACGAGATATGGACAAAGTAGCCGACCAGCAGGTGACGCAGGATTTCCCATAACACCGCCGCAGTGACTCCGCCTGAAAGCGCGAGCTTGAATGATATCTTGGTGGCGGGCATCACTTTGTAAAGCGTGGTGAACAGGAGGACCAATCCCAGGAAACCTACCAGATACAGCACGACGGCGGCCAGCCGGTAGAGCGTGAAGTCCCAGTCCCCGAGCACGTAGGTATTGACCCGGGCGGCATCGAGAATCGCGGTCAGCGCGGTGACCACCATCAGCCCCACCGCAACGAGTCCGATGAAAAGATAGGGAAGTAGAGCGGAGATCCAGAATTTCCGTCTCAATGGAGCGCGCGGCCGGTGGAAAATGATGGCGATGGCATTTTCGAGCACCCGAAACGCGAGAGAGCTGAAAAACAGCAACACACCCACTCCGATCCAGCCGGCCAGCTCGCGGGTGCGCAGAAAGCTGTTCAGCACATCGGTCAGAATCGGGGAGGCCGCTGGCGCGATGAGCGAGACCTCCGTGATGATCGAATCCATCAGCAATTCCTCATCGAGGAACTGCGAGAAGACGACCAGCAGCACCGCGGAGAGAGGAATCAGCGAAAGAAGCGTGTTGTAAGCGACGGCGCCCGTGAGCAACAGGCCGTTGTTGCGGAAGAAAAAGTCGCGCAGGACCCGCACAGCGAAGCGGGCGAGGTGCAGGACAACGGTGGGAAGGCTCACTGCGGACAGTCTCGGTCGCATGCCGCAACTAGTGCAAACGGAATTCCGCGGCGTGATCCATCGCGCGGTTCCGATCATCCGATGTTGGAGGCCGCCCGGTGGCCCGGATGTGTAAATTATCCCGATTTTGTGTCAGAATCCTTTACGTTCTTCGCTCCTAGATTGTAGCTGTCCCGCAAATATCCATCACAATAAAAAATAATTCATTCACACTCAGATGTTTGTGGTTGTTTCGGGCACACTGGCCCAAAAGATGCTTTGAAACCCGTGTGCATTCGGCACCCCCCACCGAACACTTATGAAACTGTACACCCCACCCACCCCAAACTGGGGGTCGGCATTGCTGACCCTGTCTCTCGGACTTATCTGCCACGCCGGTGCGGCCAGCTATACGCTGACCCTCCATCAGGAGGCGCATCCGGGGAAATACACCGCAACTCCCCAAAGCGGCCTCGGCGGCGTCTTGGCCAACTATAATGTCAAGGCGACGAGCTCGAGCGGATCCCGCTTCTGGACGTTCTGCATGGAGTCGACGGAGTATTTCCAAAGCGGCCGTACATATAATGGGGTAGCCTCCTCCACCACCGACTCGAAATCCGGCGCGGATCCGCTTTCGGTCGGCACAGCCTACCTATACGAGCAATTCGCCTTGGGACAACTCGACAGCTTGGTTTCCGGGTTCTCCTATGACAACTCCGGCGGACTCCGGCTTCAGAAGATGATCTGGTGGCTGGAAAATGAAGCCGGCGGAACAAAGGATAATGCGATGTGGACTCTTTTGGACTCCACCTTCGGTAATGAAGCGCTTGATACCTATACCGGCTCGTCAGTCGGAGTGCTCAATCTGACCAAATACGTCGGCCCTGGAGGGGATAACCTGGCCAGTTCCTACGGAGCTTTCCGGCAGGACCAGCTCGTTTTCTGGGGCTCTCCGCAGCCCGGTCCCTCCGGCAGTCCGGTCCCCGATGGCGGCACCACGCTTGCACTGTTAGGACTATCGCTCGGCGGTCTCGGTATCTGCCGGCGCTGGCACTCCAAGGGGAAATGAGTCGGACTTAGTTTGTCGGCCCTTCCGTGCAGCGCGCGGGGGGGCCGGGATGCTTGGTGTCTCGCGGGCAAGGTCCGCGGAGGTTCATGCGCGGAGTCCAATAGAAGGGCTCCATTTGTTTCGCCCGTGCCTGTTCGAGCATCTCCAAGTCGCTTGAAACAAGTCCGGTTTTCACCGGCCATTGGATATGGATGATATTAGAATTCGAAATCTGTGAGATTAAGACCGCTTTCGATGGCCGATCCAGCCGCGTGAGCCTGATCCCGCCTTCCGCTAACCAAGATTCTTGATTGTCTGGAAGATGGCGGTAATCATGAGATATGCCATGGTGCCGATCAGGGCGGCCATGATAATGAGAACCGTCGGCATGATCAATGCCATGATGCGTTGTAGGTCCTTATCCAGCTCTTTGTCATATCTCTCCGCAGCGCGCCGGAGTGACAGGTCGATTTTGCCGGTTTGTTCGCCTACTGAAATCATATCGATGAGCAACGGCGGGAAGGCACCGTTGCGGATCAGGGCCTTGGAAAAGGAACGGCCGTCGCCCACCTGGTCGATGACTTTGTCAAGTTCGCCGCGCAGTGATCGGTTCTGGGTGGCATCGCGGGAAAGTTCGAGCGCGCGGAGCAGGGGAAGGCCGTTGCCGACCAGATTCGCCATCGTTTCGAGGAACTGGACATAGAAGCGGCTGGTGATGACGGGTCCGACCAGAGGGAGATTGAGCTTCATGCGATCCCACTTCGGCTTGTTGGCCTCGTTGTCCTTCCATGCTTTGAAGAAAATGAAAGCGGCGATGAGGGTCAGGACCATGACAATCCACCATTTCGAGAGAAAGTCCGAGGCACCGATGAGTATGGCGGCACCCAGTGGAATTTTGCCGCCAGGAGTGCTCTCGATCAGCGAAGTGAGCTGGGGGATGAGAGTTGTAACAAAAACGATTGAAACCCCGATGCCGGCCAGAACAAGGAAGGCCGGATAGATCATCGCCAGGATCAGGCGGGCCTGCAACTCGGCGAGTGTCTTGAGATAGTGGGCCTGGCGCTTGAGGATTGTGTCGAGCGCGCCGGACGCCTCGCCGGCGGCGGCGAGCGAGCAATAGAGCGCGCCAAAGCTGGGACTCGCTTTCTTGAGGGCGACGGAGAAGTTCACCCCGTCCCGCACGACTTGTCGGATTTTGTAGGAAACGGCCTTGAGGTTGCCGAGTTCCTGGCGGCCTTCCATCGATTTCAACGCGGGTTCGAGCTGAAGTCCGGCGCTGAGCATGTCGGAAAGCTCCTCGGTGAACAGGACGACTTCCTGGCGTTTGAGTTTGATGGGGCCGTCGGGGACGGACTCTTCATCCACGGCCTTCCGGGGGGGGGCGCGCTTGGCTTCGCCGTTCTTTTCTTTTGCGTTCGACTTGCCGTTGGCCGCCTTGTTGCGAGCGGAAGCGGGGCTTGCCGATTCCTTGAGATTGACCGGTTGGAGTCCGCGCTTGTCGAGCAGGCGGAGCGCTTCCGGACGATCTGTCGCATCAATTTCCCCGGTGGTGACGGCACCGTTGGCGGCAAGGGCTTTGTAGGCGAAGAGGGGCATGGCGAATTTGAAATTTCAGGTTTGAGATTTCAGATCAATCCGCCCCGCCGATGTCGGAGGAGGTGACGGAAATGACCTCCTCGACGGTGGTGAGGCCCTGCATGACCTTGTGCCAGCCGTAGGTGCGCATAGGGACGTAGCCGTCTCGGAAGGCCTGGGCCTTGAGATCGTTCGAGGGCGCGCTGTGGGCGACCAGCTCCTGCATCGGCTGGGTGAGGAGGACCACCTCGTAAATGGCGAGCCGGCCGGAGAAACCGGTGCCGCGGCAGCGGTCGCAACCGCCGGATTTGTTGGAGTAGGCCTGGCCGTCGATGTTGGGCGGAATCCCGAGATCGCGATGGTCTTCAGTGGTGAAATCCCGGGGCACCTTGCAGTTCGGGCAGAGGCGGCGGACGAGGCGCTGGGCGAGGAAGGCGCGGACGGCGGCGGAAACAAGGAACGGTTCCACGCCCATATCGATCAGGCGGCTGATGCCGCCCATCGCGTCGTTGGTGTGGAGGGTGGAGAACACCAAGTGGCCGGTGAGCGAGGCGCGGATCGCGATCTCCGCGGTCTCCAGGTCGCGGATTTCCCCGATCATCACGATGTTCGGGTCCGCCCGTAGAATGGAACGAAGCGCGGTGGCGAAGGTCAGGCCGATCTCGTTTTTCACCGCAATCTGCATCACGCCACTGAGTTTGTTTTCCACCGGGTCTTCGACCGTGACGATCCGCCGCTCCGGGTGGTTCACCTCGCTGAGAAACGAGTAGAGGCTGGTGGATTTACCCGAACCGGTCGGGCCGGTGATGAGGATGATGCCATTGGGGAGGTGCAGCAGGCTCTCGATCTTCTTCTGGACGAACGGCTCCATGCCGAGCTTCGCCAGGTTGAACTTTTCCTGGTTGAGGAGACGCAGGGAAACGCTTTCGCCTTCGACGGTGGGAACGGTGGCAACCCGGACGTCGATGGTCGCGCCCTCGAACTGGAGGTTGATCCGTCCATCCTGCGGCACCCGCCGCTCCGCAATGTCGAGGCGGGCCATGATTTTCAGACGGGCAATGACCGAGCTTTGCAGCGCCTTGATGTTTTCCGGAACGGCGATTTCAAGGAGGCGGCCGTCGATTCGGTAGCGGATGCGGAGGTTGTTGGACAGCGGCTCGACGTGAATATCGGTCGCCCGCTGGTCGAGCGCCTCGCGGATGATCTGGTTGACGAACTTGACGACGCTGGCCTCCTCGTCGTCGTCCTGATCGATCACGTTGGCTTCGTCCTCGCCGCTTTCGATCTGGTCGTAGTCGAAATCCCGGCCTTCGAGGATTTGCTCGAAGGTATCGGCACCCACACCATACAGCCGGCGCAATGCTTCGTGCAGGCGTTTCCGGGAAGCCATGCACCAGTCGATCGGCAGCGCCAGCTCCTGGGCGGCGGCCTGGCGGGCGACGAGGTTGAAAGGATCGAAGGTCGCCAGCTTGAGGCGCTTGTGATCCCCCTCGCCCTCGATCGCCACCGGCAGCAGGCGATGCCGCAGCGCAATTCTCGGTCCGCAAGTCTCACGCAGCGGCAACGGGATCTCGGGAACGGGAATGCTGTCCAGCCACTCGATGCCCAGATCGTTCGCCAGTTCGCGGAGGTAGGATTCCTCATCGACCACCTCGGAATCGAGGACGTCGTCGATCGCGGACCGCTGGCGCAGCGCCGCTCCTTTGAGAACTTCGGCAAGGGCTGGCAAATCCTCGCATCCACTGCGGCGGGCGGGTTCAATCAAAAGTTGGCTCATGCGGACGAAGTCTTCTCGCCCAAACGCCGCCCGGGCGCAATCTTGTCTCTTCTATATTTCCGGGAAAGCCCCGCCTTCAGTCCTTTCCCGCCGACTCCTTTACCATCCGGATCGCGATCGGCTCGGCCGCCTTGCCGCCCGCCAGCACCCGGTGGGGAAACGGGATCTCGATCCCTTCCCGCTCGAACGCGAGCTGCACCTGGTGGGCGATTCCGTTTCGTACCGCGAGGTAATCCTCTTTCACCATCCACACCCCGAGCAGGAAATTGATCGAGGAATCACCGAAACCCACGAAAAGCGTGAGTGGCTCGGGCTCGTCCAAACAGAGCGGATGGCTCTCGGCCGTTTCCCGCAATACCCGCATCACCTTGCCGATGTCCTCGCTGTAGCTGACGCCGATCTCCAGATCGTAGCGGCGGATGGGGTTGCGGGTGATGTTGATCACCTGCGATTTCACCAGCGTTTCGTTGGGAATCCGTACGGAGCGGTTGTCCAGCATGCGCACCGAGGCGGAGATCATGCCGATGTTGTCGACCACCCCGGTGACGCCATCCACCTCGATCAGCTCGCCCACCACGAACGGCTTTTCCGCCAGCAGGAAAAACCCGCTGATCACATTGGAAAGCGACGTCTGCGCCGCGAAGCCCACCGCGATCCCGACGATTCCCGCCGCCCCCAGCGCCGCCCCCAAATCCACACCGAACTTGCTGAGCGCCGTCGCCAGCACCACCGCCAGCAACAGCCACCGGACGATCCGCGAGATCATCAGACCCGATTGTGCCGAAAACCGCACCGCCGTGATCCGGTAGACCAGCCGCGAAATGATCGCCACCAGCGGCAGCCCGATCAACAGCGTCAGGCTGGCATCGATCAACTGGTGCAAGCGTTCCTCGCTGAGCCAGGACTCGAGATAGGCTGGAAATTCGACGATGGAGATCATGACGGGTCGTCGAGCGGGTTAAAGTGTCCCATGACCTTCGAAAAGGCGCTCTGGATGGTGGATTTCCGCCGACGCCCTTCGCGTGGCGGCGTGATTTCCACCGCATCGTCGAAGGGCGTGCCGGGGCGCGGGGCGTAGGTAACGTTGCTCACGTTCGTTTCCTGCACATCCACCCGGATTCGCGCCGCATTTCCCCACAACCGGGAATCCTTCTCGAATACCGACAGGTGCTGTGTCTCCAGATACAGGCGCTGGAATGGAAGGTGCTCCTTGCCCTCGTTCACGATCCCGATCGAGGAAACGATCTCATGCGCCGGCCATGTCTCCCGCTCGAAGACCCGCCGCGCGTAAGTTCCCAGCGCATAGGCCAGGCTTCCCGCCAACGGACTGCCGTGCCATGTCTTCGACATCACCTCGGTCGGGATCGTTTTCAGCCTCAGCATCGTCCCCTGGCACTCTCCGAAAACGTCGATCCAAGCCGGGATCCCCACGAAAAAGGTCGCGTTCCCTTTCGGCGAGAGATACAGCGCGCTCTTCGGCCGCGCCACCACCGGCAGATTCGGATAGGCCGGGCGGAAATGAAGCCGCGAGTCCTTCCCCTCCCGATCCCAGCGCTCCCAATCGAATTGCTGGTCCACCTCGTCCGCCCGTCCCTCCCACCGCAGCCCCTCGGGCGCGCCGGAGGGAAATTTCGCGATGCGCCACTCGCCCCGGAAATTCATCACCAGCAGGCTCAGCGGGCCGAAGTCCTGCCGCACCCAGCGCCCCTCCGCCACCGCCCGCGTCGCCCATGGCTCGAATACGCTCATGCCGCGCAGCATCGGAAGCAGGTCACCCAAGTCAAAGGCAAAGCCTCCCTTTTTCCGTGCCATGCCGGCCCTCCCGTGCTTGCCTTGCACCGTGGCCTACCTCGAAATCCGCGACCTACACACCCATTTCAGCAAACGCGCCGGTTCCCTCTTCGCCCCGCATACCCAAGTCGTCCGCGCGGTCGATGGCGTCACACTTTCCATTGAAAAGGGCGAGATTCTCGGCCTCGTCGGCGAGTCCGGCTGCGGAAAGTCCACTCTCTCCCGCACCCTGATGCAGCTCATCCCCGCCACCTCCGGCACCGTCCTAATCGATGGGGAAAACCTCTCCCGCCTCTCCGGAGCGCAGATTCGCAAGCGCCGCCTCGACTTCCAGATGATCTTCCAGGATCCCTACGCCTCCCTCAATCCCCGGATGACCGTCTTCTCCACCCTGGCGGAAGCCCTTCGCCAGCGTCACCGCGGACTCTCCGGAAGCGGCCTCTCCGACCGGATCGTCGCCCTGATGGCCACCGTCGGCCTCGACGCCCGCCTGATGAAAAAATACCCCCACGAGTTCTCCGGCGGCCAGCGCCAGCGCATCGCCATCGCCCGCGCCCTCGCCCCCGAGCCCAAGCTCATCATCGCCGACGAGCCGGTCTCCGCCCTCGATGTCTCGATCCAATCCCAGATCCTCAATCTCATCAAAAGCCTTCAGAAAGACCTCGGCCTCACCATGATCTTCATTTCCCACGACCTGGGCGTCGTTCACTACATCGCGGACCGTATTGCCGTGATGTATCAGGGGAAAATCGTCGAAACGGGTCCCGCAGAGGAGGTTTTTCACAAACCAAAAGCCGACTACACCCGTCGGCTCATCGCCTCGATCCCCAAGCTCGCCGCCACCGGTTGAGCTAAAAGCAAAGGACAACAAATCGAACGGGCGGGGCATGGTCCGGCCGCGCGATTCGCTCCGGAGTTCTCGCCCGGCTATCGTTAGCTGCCCCAGGTCCAGCGCTCGGGATACCATTGGTAGGCCTCCCCGGCGGGCAGCACGCGGCCGAGACCCGGCCACGGAACGTGGAAGCCGTAACTGCGGACGCCCGAGGCGGCGGCTTGCGCGAAGACCTTTTTCCGTGTGTCGATCGCCAGCGCGGGATCATGGTCGAAGGCGATATTCCACTCGGGATTGTGAAACATGAAGCCGTGGTGGTGGGAGAGGTCCATGAGGTGGAGCAGCTCGTCCTTTCCAGAGCGGATGCGGAAGATGGCGTGGCCGGCGGTGTGGCCGGGCGCGGCCTCCATGACGATGGCGCCACCGAAAAAGACGGTCCCGGCCGCTTCGGGTCGGGCGACTTCCCTCAGCGTTTCGAAGTGGCCGCGCACTTCCGCGATCATTCGTGGCAGATCGCCCTTGTTCCGGTTCGACTTTGAGAAATCCGGTTCCTTCCCGTGCCAGAAGGCGTATTCCTCCGGCAGGAAATGGATCGCGGCATTGGGGAAATAGGGCCGCCCGTCCTTCACAAATCCGTTCAGGTGATCGGCGTGGGAGTGGCTCAGGAAACCCGCGGTCACCTCTTCGGGCCGGATGCCCGCGATGCCAAGGCCCCGCGCGAACCAGCCGATATCGGGGTTGCCCCCCGCCCCGAATCCCGCATCGAAGACGGCGATCTCCTTTCCGATCCGGACGACCAGAATATTGATGTAGAGCGGGATACCATCCGTCCGCTCGCCGTGGCGCTCGAGCCAGGCAAGCATTTCCGGCCGTTCGCCGACGGGCCACATCAGGTCCATGGGATTGCGGAACAACAGGTGCCCGTCGCTGATCGACCAGGCATCGAAATCTCCTATTTTGAAGTGATAGACGAGGGGATTGCCCGGCTTGGCGATCTCCGGGGTTTTCGTTTCCTGCCCCAACGCCACGCCGCCCGCCAGCGCGAGCGCCGCCGTCAGGAAGCTCCGCCGCCCTGTCGTCATCGGATCAATCGTCGAACTCATGGCCGCAATTCTTGGACAGAAACGGCCGCCCCGCCAGCGGGAAACGGCGGGCGGATGGTGGTCAGGGAGAGTCGGTGAGGATGGTGGTGTAGGTGCCGTCGGGCTTCCGTTGAAGGATGGAGAAGTCGATCAGGGTGCCACCGTTTGCGGAGGTGTTTCCAACGTGTCCAAGGTTGCGCATGCCAGTACTGGTGCTGAAGGAAGCGAAGCCGGTGCCGTTGGTGCCGGGCCAGATGCCGGTGGAGGTGAGCGGGCTGGTGGTAAGGCCGCCATCCGTGGAGGCAACAAGTTCGGGCACGGTGCCATCGATAGGAAGGTTGCCGATGATGATCGTGGCGCTGCCGTCCTTTTCCGATTGGACCAGGTATCCGGAAGGAGAGGCTTTCTCCGGGGATGGCGTCTGGGGGGATTCGGGGTCGACGATGGGAGAGTCGTCGGGTGCGGCACCGAAGTGGGTTAGATCGAGGTCGCCGGGTGCCGGACGCCCGAGATAGCCGCCGCCGTCCTGAGCGGGCGTCCAGAGAAGTCCGGCGGCGGGATCGTAGAAGTCACCCTCGGCTGAGCGGAGGAGGCCGAAATCGGAGAAGTTTTCGGCTGGGAAGGAGCGGTGGCGGATGACGCCATCCTCGGGAAGGTCAGCAAAGTCGGAGCCGAGCCAGCCTTCTTCGACGACGAGGGTAGCGGGCGATTCGCTATGGCGGGCGAGGTTGTCGGCGAGGGCGGCGGTGAGAAGATCGATCAGGGCACGGTTCCGATCGCCTGGCAGGGAACTCGCAGTGTCGCCGGGGGCGCGGAGTTCGCGGATGCGCGGGCCGGATTTCCGGGCACGCAGGGCGACGAGTTCCTGGCGGAGGTGGCGAATGGTTTCGAGCTGACGATCAGGCCGGGGCGCTTGTGTTTCAGGTCTTGGAGGAATACCCTGAGGTGATGAAACGAATGGGGGAACAGGTGATGAGGTTTCCCTGGTCGAGGCGATGGGAGGAGCGGTCTGCGGACGGATGAACAGGAGGAAGGCCAGACCGACCGCAGCGGCCCAGCCGAGGGCGGCAAGCGTGAACGGCAGTCCGGGGCGATTGCGCACGGGGTGAAGCTTTTCGTGAATGAAATTCAGAGCTTCCGGTGGAGCGGAGCGAAGGGGGGAGGCGGCATGCCAGACGGCGGTGATGGCGTCTTCGGTGGCACGGAGTTCGGCGGCGAGTGCGGGGTTGTTGGCAAGCTCGGACTCGAGTTCACGGGCCTCGTTGGGGGAGAGGCGGTCAAGTGCTCGGAGAGTGATCTGGGTGGACTTCATGGTTCTGCTAGGAGATTGCGCAGCTTGAGCATGGCGCGGTGGATGCGGGTTTTGACGGTGGCGGTGGGGATCTGCCAGCGCTCGGCGAGTTCGCGATTGGGGGCGGGGTCGAAGAGGGCCGCTTCGAGGGTCTGGCGTTCCTCCGGGTCGAAGGTCTGTAGCGCTTCGCTTACGCGGGTGACGGTGTCGTGGAAGAGCAGGTCGCCCAGGCCATCGTGCGAGGCGATGGCGGAGAGCAGGTCGGAGTCCGGGGCGAGGTCGTCGAGCAGGCGCGGCACGCGGCGTTGCTTGCGAAGTGAGTCGAGACAAATGCCGCGCAGGATCATGCTGCACCAGGTGAACGGGCTGCTACGGGCCGCATCGTAGTTGGCCGCCTTTTTCCAGATCCGGAGGAAAGTATCCTGAAGGGCTTCGCGGGCGCGGCCATGGTCGCGCAGCCAGTGAAGCGCCATGCTGTAGAGCCGGTCGGCGATGGCGTGATAAAGGGAATCGAGCGCGGATTCATCTCCCTCCGAGATTCGCCGCAAGAGGTGGGTGCCCTGCCATGCGGGTAAGGATTCGGGTGGCGTTGGTTTCTCCGGCACTGGATCTTGTAATGGCATTTCCGGATGGGGGCTTGTTAGTCGATGCGGACGCGGGAGAATAACGAGGGCAAGCCGGGGAGGAGGGTCCAGGTGAGGCAGTGCCGGTTGGTTTCGAGGCGGACCTGGTCGGCGCGGGCCGGGATCCAGGTGTCGAGACCGGTGCTGGTTTCGAGGCGGCGGATGATTTCGGGGGCTTCGGGATTGCAGGGCATCATCCAGGTGAGTGGGCCGAGGCGGGTGGGCTGCGACGGGGTGGAAATGGTGGGGTCGGTGCCAGCGGCGTATTCGAAGTAGTTCGAGCTGCCGTCGTGGTCGGGATCGGAGTCCGGAGCCAGGTCGGTGATGCCGCTGCGGGCGGTGCCGGCGGCGATCCATTCAGTGAAGCCGATGGCCCGGGTGTCGGCGAGGCGTGCGAGCGCGTCCCGGGGCTGGCCGTCGAGATTGGTGAAATCGCCGCCGATGAGGAGGGATCCGCCGGGTTCGGCGAGGCTTGCGAGGAAGTTTCCGGAGGGTGGGCGGAAGGTCGGGTCGAGCTGGCCGGTGGCGTGGAGGCGGACCATGGTGTTGTTTTCCTGAACGATGACCGGGCCGGTGGGCTGTAGGCTGGTGAAGATGTTGTTTTTCTGGACGATGAGTTTTCCGTGGGCGGCGGGAGTTATGGCGAAGATACGGGTGCCGGGTTCGTTCTGGAAGGGATCCTGAATTGCCGGATCAAGACCCGTTTGAGGATGCCATTTTCCAAGAGCGGGGGCGGTGGTGGAGTAGAACTGGCGGGCGAAGACTACGCTGTGGTCGGGGAGTTGCACGAGAGGACTAAGCTGGGCGAGGGCGGGGATTTCTTCGAGAAGGGTGCCGTCGGGGGCGAAACGGGTATTGCCACGGAGGTAGGAGTCGTCGTGGAGGAGCAGAAGGGAGCCGGGGACGTTTGAATTCAGAAAGCCACCGGGAACAAGTGGCGAGGTGCCATCGGGAAGGATACGCCGGAAGCCGGGGGAGGGAACTTCGCCGTTATTGAGTGTGGAAACGAGGGTGGTTCCGTCCGACTGGATGGCGCAGTCCGTGACCTCGCCGAAAAAGAGGGTGGGGGTGCCGGAAGGCTCGGGGATGGGCCAGAGGGAAAGAAACTCGCCGGTGGCGGAGAAGCGGGCGAGTTGAGAGGCTTGGCCCTGATCAATGGCGAAGACGTTGAAAAGGGCGAGAAGGGTGCCGTCGGGGAATGGGAGGATTTTCTTAGCGAAGCGGAAATCGAAAGCGGGGGTGAAGCTGGGATGGCGGGTGTCGTCGGGGCGGAGCCTGATGATGCCGGGGGCGGGGGAACCATAGGCGAGATCGAAGTTTCCGATGGCGAGGACAGAACCGTCGGGGAGGCGGCGAAGGTGCGAGACGGTAGCGTTTTTGGAAACTCGGGGAATGTGCCAGGAAGGATCGGGTGAGCCGTCGGCGAGAAGACGCCGGGTGCCGCCGAGAAGGATTTTTCCAGAGGGCAGGTGGTCTAGGGTGCCGACGCTCAGCGGGCCGAGGATGGGTTCGGCTGGGGCGGCGATGGGGACGGAGAAAGAGGGGTCGGGTGTTTGGGTGGTTGCTTGGCGGCGAACGAGGCGGGTGGAATCCAGAGTGGGGTAAATGACGAGATCAGGATCCTGGAAGATTGCTCCGGCAGACCATGAGAACGGGGCGGCGTAGCTGAGGGAGACGATTTTTTCTCCGGCGGAGTTGTATTGGTCGGCCGTGAAAGAGCGGTTGGTGGCGCTTGGCCAGAAACCGTAGCGGATGAGCCATTCGCCGACGAGGCGGAAGCCGTCGGAGGGGGCGGTTTCGAGGGAGTATGCGTGCT
>JBBSJY010000025.1:0-32159 GCA_038256845.1 Verrucomicrobiales bacterium
GAAGCTACGGCGGGCAGCCTTCGCCAAGGCTGCGTCGGTCAAGCGGTGGCTTGCCAGCCGAAGCCGTGGCGAAGGCTGGTGGAGGCGAGGGGAGTCGAACCCCTGTCCGGAACGCCGTCAACATTGGCTTCTACACGTTTAGCAAACGGTCTGGGATTTCGGAACGACTGGGCCCGTCTGCGGCGTTGCCATTCCTAGGAACCTGTTGAATCTCGGCGGAAAACCCGGTCCCCCGGTGATCCACCCAGCCTGTTAAGTTGTCGCCTTCCCCCTCAACAGGCGTCGGGGTTCAGACGTGGTCGTCAATTAAGCGGCCAGTGCGAGCTCGTTAGAGTCTGCATTTATTTTGTTTGAACGGCTTTTTAAGGAGGCCAACCGATCAACCTCCACGTGCGGCCAGCGCATCAAACATCCCGTCGAAACCGGAACGCCCCCTGACACTGAACGGGACCAAGATGCACCGGTCCGCGCGTTATTCAATACCTGATTCGCGGATTTCCCCGGAAATGTCCAGCGGGCTGTGGCGCGAGCGCCCGAGCGGCGCGGAAATGGATGGCCGCAGCGGGGTGATCAGCCCGCAGTCCAGCCCGTAGATCCAACTGTGGACGGAGATTTCCTGGCCGCGGTCCCACGCGTCCTCAAGGACGGTGGTGTGGGCGACATGGCGGGCTTGGGCGAGGACGTTGATCTCGCAGAGTCGGTTGAGCGCCTCCACTGGCGGCAGTCCGTCCAGTTCGTCGCGGTAGGTGCGGCGGAGTGATCGGATCCCGGCCAGCCAGTTGTCGATCAGGCCGAAGCGGGCGTTTTCCAAGGCTGCCTTCACCCCGCCGCAGCCGTAGTGGCCACAGACGATCACGTGGCGGACTTGGAGGACATCCACCGCATACTGGAGCACGGCGAGGACGTTGAAATCGTTTTCCGCGACGACATTGGCGACATTGCGGTGGACGAATACCTCGCCGGGGGCCAGGCCGGTGATCTGGTTGGCGGGCACGCGGCTGTCCGAACACCCGATCCACAGGTATTTCGGGTTCTGCTGCCGGGCGAGGGTTCGGAAAAACCCGGGTTCGGTGGCGAGCACCGCCTCGGCCCAATGGCGGTTGTTGTCGAGCAGGTGGGCGAGAGTCTTCATGGGTGGTGGCGGCAGGCGAGCTAACCGAAGAACCGCCGCTCCGTCCACCCTGGGATGGATCCGCGCATGGTAATTGTTGAATGACCGAGGGCCGCTCCCACCCACCCGGGAGATCAGGGCGCTTCCGCGGGTCGGGAGGCCTCGAATTCGGCTTTCGCAGCTTTCCGGCACTCGGCGACAAAGTGGTTGCATGCTTCGCGGCAGAGCAACGGGATGGCTTCGTTTTCCGGGAGGTTGCCCGGAATGCCGTTGTAGCGGCTGGCTTCGCTGTCGGCCAAGGACGTCTCCGGATCGATCTGCCAGAGAATCCTTTTCGCGCATTGATGGGCAGGTCCGCACACCCTCCGCACCAATTCCTGGGCGCCGTCGTCGCTGATGCTGCGGGCGAATCGATACATGCCGGTCTGTCGATTGAGTTTGTCGCGGAGATTTTCGATCACGAGCGTCCCGGCCTGTTCCGCGAGAAACAGTCCGACACAGGCGGGATAGAAAAGGTCGAGGGCCAGCCGGAGCTGTTCCTCGTCTTCCAGTGCGATCACCCATCCGCGGCGCAAATTGGTCTGGCCCTTCGTGAAGCGGTAGCTGCCGTCCTCCGCCCAGGTGGACAAATCCCGGGCGGCGTCGGGACCCTCATGGAGATCGAGCCCGCCCAAGGCAGGTTCCGTCGCGAGTTCCACGTCTTCGAAATGGCAGAGGACATAATGATATCCATACACATCATTCAGAATCTCGACCTGGCCGATGCGGTGCACACCGGAGCGAAGGAGGCGGCGCAATTGCAGTGCGGTTGACATCTGATCTCTAGTTGCGGGGGTGCTTCAGATCGAAATCGCCGACCTGATCGAGGATGACATCCGCGAGCAATCGCTCGGTGCCGATCGCGGAGGAGTAAAACAGGGTTTTTCCGCGGAGACGGTGGGGATTCTGGCGGAAAATCTCACGCTGGCTGGCGGCCGCGCCGACTTCCTTTTCAATACCTAACAGCACCGGGATGTCTTGATAGGAATGGAGTCCGTCGGAGATGAAAAACGGCACCACGATGACATTCGGTGTGGGGGACATCCTGTCCCATTGCGCGATGAATGGCTCCTCTTCCATATAGGCATCGAGAACGGCGGCGTAGCCCGCACCGGATCGTTTGATCAGTTCCGCCTGGTCACGGATGGCCTTGGTGGAGTTTTGGTTCAGGCCGGTGCCATGGCCCGTGATGATGAGGGTGGTCTGTGCGGGATCCACCCCGGGAGCGACTTCCTTGGCACGGCGGAGGATGAGGGCGGTCATCGACGGATGGACGCCGACAGGCAGGCAGTAGTGGAAGTTCTTTCCCCGGACAAGGGTCGTCGGACCTGTGAGCCCGAGTTCCCGGGGAATGACATCCTGCGTGAAATAGCCCTCGCTGATGAAGTCCGGGACGACGTACACGTCATCGGAATCAATCTGATAGATGATTTCCCGCATGGAGGGTTCCTCTTTCCAGAAGCAGCAATGGACTTCGGAAAAAATCTTCCGGCGGCGGATTTCCCCGGCGTGATCGAAGTACGGGGTGGAAGAGTCCGGATTTTCGGTGGAACCGTGGCCGACGATGACGAGGGCGCTATGGGGTTTCGGGGCGAGGGGCATGAGCGCAAGTTGGCGAGAGGGAGTCGGAATGCAACCGATTGAGGCCACTCAGAGGCAAAACCAGTCGGAGGGCTCGTGCTGGCACGCACAGTGAAGTCCGACATGGCCGTGGCCGAGTTCCGCCAGGCAGGCACCGAGCAGCGACAGGACGATTTCCGGCGTGTTGCAGTCCGAGCTGAGGTGGCCGAAAACGACCCGCGCCAGGGCCGGATGGGCGATCTGGCGGAGGAGATCGCTGACCTGGCTGTTGGAGAGGTGGCCGTGACGCGAGCTGATGCGTTGTTTGATCGACCACGGGCGCTTCAGGTCGGCTTCCAGCAGGTTTTCATCGTAGTTCGCCTCAACGAACAGACCGGAGAGGTTGCGCAGGCGGTCCGTCATGCTGCGGGTGACAAAACCCGCGTCCGAGAGGAGTCCGAGGCGGCGGGATTCATGCCCGACGACGAAGCCCACCGGGTCCACAGCGTCGTGCTGGATGGCGAAACTTTCAATGGTGATGCCGCCGACGGCAAAGGCCTGTCCCGCTTCAAAAAGTTTCCAGGTGACCCCATCAATTCCTGCTTCGCGCACGACGCGGGCGGTCGCCGGGGTGGCGAAAACGGGAACCTGGTGCTGCTTGAGAAAAATTTTCAAGCCGCGGACGTGGTCGCCGTGTTCGTGGGTGATCAGGACGCCGTCGAGCGACTGGGGTTCGATGCCGAGAAGCCGAAGGCGGAGCGAGAGCTGCTTGGCGCTCAAACCCGCATCAACCATCAATCGCAGACCGCCGCATTCGACGACCGCCGCATTGCCGCCACTTCCGCTTCCCAAAACCGCAAAACGCATACGGCGGGAGGATGGCGGCCGGAGTGACAACGTGCAACGGCGGAGAGAGCGGGATTCGGTAGTCCCGAGATTGATCGGAGTCACGAAAGGCCCGCTGTTCACGTGGGGGGCCAACTTCCCTCAGCCTTGCGGCAGGACGTTGCGGAAACTGGCCGGTTTTTTTTGGCGCAGGGTGGCTCGCGCACGATCCGAGGACGAAAGCTTGATCTCGCGGGGCTACCGAACGATAGAAATCGCAACACGATGAGCGAAGAAGAACGAGAATTTGGTCCCCAGCCTCTGGTGGCCGTGATGAAAAGGTGGGGCGTCGAAAGCCATGATCTGGTCGAGGCGTCGGACGAGCAGCTCACTTACAAGCAGGTACAGCGGGCCAGGTCAGGGCGGAAGCTCACGCTCAAGATGATGATGAAGGTTGCCCGCACGCTCAACCTGGCGATCTGGAAGGGGCTTGATGCGGCGAAACGGGAGCAATTCATCGAATACCTCCACAAAGACGTGTTTTCCTACTCCAAGGGGTTCGATCCGGACAAAGGAGATCCCAATCATGGGCCTGTTGTAAAATAGCCCCGTGTATTCGGTCAGCCGGCCGCGGGAAGCACATGGGTCGGTTCTCTCCGCCGGCCTCCGCTGCTCGGGCGATAACGTGACTGGGAAAAGAGCCGCCGCCTTCCCAGTGCATTGGGCGTGCGAGGAGGGCCATGGAACTCGTAAGGGCGCCACACCCTCATTTTAAGTTAATCTGTTTCGAAACATTTAATTGCATTTGCCGTAAAGGAGTCGGGCGGAATGAACGTCGATGATAAAGAGTGGCCTTCCGCCTTGTTTCATCGCGACCCGAAGACCGGACTTTCCCTTTGAGGGTGAAGGATGCGGGTTTGGGCCCGGCGGGAAAAGCGCAAAGACGGACGTGCCTCTCACATGATCCGGTCGATCAGCGGGGCCTCTTGAAGGTAGCGGCGGAAGTTTTCCAGAAAGTGTCGCACGAGGGTTTCGGACTCGTTGCCATGGCCGCCGGCGGTGTGCGGGGTGATGAAACAGTTCGGGGCGCTTCGCAGGGGATGGCCGGGTGGCAGCGGTTCCGGATCGGTCACATCCAGCCAGGCCGCACCGAGATGACCGGAGCGCAACGCGGCATCGAGCGCCGACTGATCCACCGTGGTTCCGCGGCCGATGTTATGGAAGACGGCACCTGGTTTCATCGCCGCGAGCCGGCTGGCATCAATGAATTTCACCGATGAGGGGTTATCCGGAAGGATGTTGATGACATGGTCCGCCGTCCCGATCACGCCATCGAGTTCGGCGGGGGTCACCGTGGGGCAGCCCTCGTCGCCCCGGGGCCGCCGGCGCATGGCCAGGAGCTTCATTTCGAAGGGGGCGAGGAATTTGACCAATCGGGAGGCGATGCCGCCGAATCCGAGGATCAGGACCGTTTGGCCGCGCAAGGATCGGGAGCCGTTGCGCAAGGCATACCATTCCTCGCTGCCGTTGGGCGCCTGGCTTGCGAGTGCCTGAGGGAGGCGGCGGGCGTGGGCGAGCATGAAGGAGAACACATGCTGGGCGCAGGCATCCGCGTAGACGCCGGAACTGTTGGTGACCTTTAGCCCCCGCTCTTCCGCGAGCTGGCGGAATTCGGGCGTGTCGTAGCGTGTGAAGCCGGCGGAGGACACATGGATCCACTTGAGCTGTTCGGAACGCCGGATGCTTTCCAGATCAGGCTGCCCGAACGCGATATCCGCGAGTCCGAACGATGGGTCGGGTTCCGGCTTGGACAGGACGGAGGCGACGGCCTTGGCGGGCTGGATGATTTGGTGAGGGGCAACTCCTTCACGGAGCAGGCGCTCCGAGTGTCCATCGAGTTGCGGATCGGAGAAAATCGTGAGCGGCTGCATGGTGGCGGGGCATCTCCTCACATGGTGACGCGATCGCTAGCCACCCATTGCTGGTCCGTGGCATCACCGAAAAGCTCATGGGCCGAGTAGGCCATCCCGATCGCCGCGGCGGCGTCCCCCCCCATTGCCCATTCAAAGCGGGTCGTCACCTTTGTTGGGTCCAGCGGGCTGTGTCGGTAGGCCGGCCACGAACGCTCGAGAAATCCTTCTTCGATCCACTCCATGTAGCGATCGCGGAAAGACGTTTCAGCCAGGCCGCCGCCGATCACCACCAAGCCGGGATCAAACACGCGGACCATATCGGCGATCGCATAGCCGAGGATAAATCCTTGCCGCTTGAAAATCCCGATGGCCAGGGCGTCGTCGTTCTCCGCGAATTCGCGCAAACGGAACGCTTTTTCCTCCACTGCAGAGTTTCCCTGATTGAGCGGATGATCCGCCCATTCCGGTTTGGCGAGTTCCAACCGCAGGCGGCGGCGCAGGGCGACCAACGAGACCCACGATTCGACGCAGCCTCGCAGTCCGCACGAGCAGACAGGGAGTTCGCAGTCGTCCTCGGAGAAGGGGACGCTGAGGTGGCCCACTTCGAGCGCCAGGCCGTTGGCACCCTCGTAGGCGCGTCCGCCAGGCAGCACCAATCCGCCGCCAAGGCCGGTGCCCGGGGCGATCAGCAGCAGGCCGCCGTGATGTTTGCGGCGGACCGCATATTCGCCGAGAGCGGCGGCGTTGCCGTCATTCGTCATGGTGACGGGCGTGCGGACCCGTTCGGAAAACTTCCCGCGAATATCGGTGCCGACCCAATCCTCACCCAGATTCGCGCGTTCCCAAATGACGCCTTCACTGCTCGGCGCGGGGACATCCAAGCCGATGCCCGCAATGGCCGAGCGGGGGATCCCTGCATTCCCGGCAAGCTGGTCAAGCGCCCCTTCAAGCTGGCCGAACGTCGATTCAAAGCCGTCTTTCACAAGGCTCCGGACTTCGACAAGCTCTCCGACCTGCTCGGTCACCTCATCTACCAGAACCGCCTTGACGGTGGTCCCGCCGATGTCCAAGCCCGCGAAGTATCTCTTGTCATTTGCCATAATCTCATCCCCGGGAAATCGGGGGTGCGCGACAGTGTTTTCCTGCTCCGAGGGTGTCAAGGCTACGCCTTCCGTGGATTTCCGGTTGAAATGCAAGGAGTCGTGGTTCCCATTGGACCGAGGGCGGACTCTCTGATTTCCTCCCGCGCATCCGAAACCCATGAAATTCCTCCTGTTTGCCGTCTTCACCTGCTTTTGCACCACGGGCGTCCATGCCCAGCTCGTCATCACCGAGGTGAATTCCAATGGAACACCCGCTGATTTCTGGGAACTGACCAACTTCGGCGGGACTGCGGTTGATCTATCCGGCTTCCGGTGGGACGATGATTCGGCGAACCCAGCGGATCCCGCCGCGCGGATCGTGCCGGCCGGGACCAGCATCGCTCCTTCGGAATCCATCGTTTTCGCCACCGGAGCCGTCACGGTCGCGAGTTTCCGCAGCGCGTGGAACTTGCCGGGAACCGTCCAAGTCATCATCGGTGGGCCGGGACTGGGCCAGAATGACGCCGTGTTCTTTTACAACGCCGCCTCCCAGTTGACCGCCTCCTTGCCCTACGCGTTGAACGGATTCACCCGCAGCAACGGCTTGGGGGCACTGGGCGGCCACGCCGGAGCCTCGGCAGGCGGCACTCCCAATGTTTCGTTGATCCTCGACCCCAACTTCGGAACCGCCAACCGGCGATATACGTTCGCCACCGGTGGGAATTTCGCAACCTATGCCGCCAACGCCCCGAATGACGCCGTGGGTTCGCCAGGCCTCGTCGGAGTGGCGGGCACCAATTCGCTGCCGGTCTTCACCAGCGCGACGCAAACCTACTGGAAAACCGGAATGGTTCTCACCAACTCCCCGTATCGGGTGACGGCAGTCGATACCGATCCCGGTCAGAGCGTGACCCTCTCGGTGGTCTCAAAGCCTGCTTGGTTGACACTCACCGTCTCCGCCCCTGGTGCCTATCGTCTGGGCGGCACCCCCCCTGCGGCGGGAGATTACGAATTTACCGTCCGTGCGACGGACAATGCGGTCCCGGCGGGTGTCACCGAGCAGACATTCATCCTCACCGCCTTCCCGACGACCTCTCCCATCATTCTGAATGAATACAATGCGGTTGGGGCGAATGATTTTCTGCGAGGGGGCACCGCCACTCAGGATGGGGTGGGGGTTTCCCCGGGCCCGACCGATTCGTTCTTCGGGCGGGTGGCCGGCAATGGCGGGCAGTGGGTCGAGTTCGTCGTGGTCGGCGGTGGGTCCGCCGCCTCACCCGTGGTCGATATGCGGGGCTGGACCATCGAAGTCCTCGATGCCACCGGAACGCGGTCGATCGTCCTCTCACAGGATCCCTATTGGCAGAGTGTCGTCCCCGGAACCATTCTCACCTTCACCGCCTCGAATGCCGCCAGTGGGGGTCTGGATACGGAACTCCACAGGACCGGCGCCCGCCACAACCTCGGCTATCTCTGGTCGAACGTGTGGGTTTTCGATCCCAACCTCATCGACCAATCCGCGTCCACGATCACCGCCGATCTTGGAATCGGTTCCGATGACACGCGGTTCGTCGTGAAAAACCCGCTGGGCAACGTCATCTACGGTCCCTCCGGCGAAGGTGTCGCTTCCGCGGAAGGAACTCCCGGCGTTCTGCTTGGCGTCAATTCCACCGAAACACTCCGCCTTCAGGCCAATCCCGCGCCGACCGTCGACCCGCTGTTCGGCGTCTACAACGACGCGGACTCCGGCTCTTCATTCGGTGCCCGCAATGTCTGGGGCAGCGGCCCGACGGTGCAGAGCTTCGCCGCCTTCGTCTTCGGAAATTCGCCACCGGCCATCACCTCCACCCCGGTCACCCGCGCCTATGGCAGCTACAGCTACCAGGTCTCGACCAGCGATCCCAACGGTCAGTCGGTGACGCTGACCGCCCCCGTTCTGCCTGAATTCCTCACGCTCAGCGGATCCACACTTTCAACCAACCGCCCGCTGACTCTTGCCGACGCGGGCGAG
This sequence comes from Verrucomicrobiales bacterium, assembly GCA_038256845.1. GTDB lineage: Bacteria > Verrucomicrobiota > Verrucomicrobiia > Verrucomicrobiales > Akkermansiaceae > Luteolibacter. Next base: position 8,542 of record JBBSJY010000025.1, read on the forward strand.
CACGTGGTCCGTCTGGTCGCCAGCGATGGCGGCAACGTTGTCACTCCCCAGGTTTTCACGCTGACGGTGTTTCATGACCAGCCGACCGTGATCCTCAATGAATACAACGCGGTGGCGGATACCAACTTCCTCAATGGAGGCGATGCTTCGACCGATTCCGATGGCGCGCCTCCTGCCGCCGACAGCCATTTCGGGCGCGTTCTCGGAAATGGCGGGCGCTGGTTCGAGCTGGTGGTCATTGGAAACGGCGGACCGTCGACCGTCGACATGCGGGGCTGGGAAATCGTCATTGGCAGCTCCGTCGGGGGGAGTTTCACCCCATCGAACCGGCTTGAACTTTCGCAGGATGCCTACTGGTCCGCGATCCCGGCCGGCACCATTCTCACGTTTATCGATCGCACCACGGCAAATGGCGGATTGAATACCGAGATCAATCGCCGCAACCGCCTGGACAGCCTCGGCGACGCGTGGACGAATGTATGGATCGGAGATCCGACGCTACTGGAGTTCACCAGTATCGCTGAGAATGGTTACACGATAGGCGATGGGTCGGTGGAGGGTATTCGGATCGATCAGAACGATACCCAATTCATCTTGCTGAACGCGCTCGACCAGCCGGTCTTCGGTCCGGTTGGCGAGGGGATCGCCCCGGGCTCCGGCATCTCCTCCACGGAGGTTTTCAAATTGGGCGGCCATCCATCGCCCGCTGTTTCACCCCTTGACGAGCTGAGCGATACCGAATCCGGGTATGATGACGGAGCCTCTGGTTCCACCTTCGGTCACCCGAATGGATGGGAGGACGGTATCGTATTGCGGTTGCAGGATTTCACTCCCTTCATTGTCACAGGAACTCCGTTCGAACTCTGGGTGGGGTCCTTTGACCTCGAAGGAGAGGACGCGGAATCCGGTGCCGATTCCGATCAGGACGGCCGCAGCAATTTCGAAGAATATGTCTTCGGCGGCAATCCCACGCAAGCCGACGGGCCGCCCGTTTCCCAGCAAATCGTGCAGGGTGAAACGTCGATCACCTGGTCTTACCTGAGGCGCAGCGACGATCCCACCCTTGATTATATCCATCAACAATCTCCCGATCTGGAGGGATGGGCTCCCATACCCACCGAGGCGCTGGAGGTGACTGCTGTTCCGCACCCCACGCTTGCAGGTTATGAAATCGTCACAGTGGTGGCTTCTCCTGTGGCAGAAGCTCCCTGGTTCTTCCGCGCAACGGTTTTTCCATGAGGATTGGCGATGAAAATGGGCTTTCGCTCGCTGCCCCGCGTGGTAACAAGGTAGGCATGAAATCTCTCGGATGGATTTTGCCGCTCGTTACGCTGGGAATTGCCTGCTTTCAATGCAACCCGATCGGTCCGCCCGGCGGTGGACCGGATCCGTGGGCCGCTACCCGTGTGGTGTCCAACGTCCGGTCTCCGGCACCGGCCACTGGTGGCGGCGGTATTTCCACTGCGATGCTGATGCGGGAAATCAACCTGAAGGTCGACATGGTCGCTCGCGGCGCGCACGGCAGGAAGGTCGTCCGGCCGATGAGTCCCCGGTATATCACCATCCACAGCACCCAGAATTACACCGCCGATGCCGCGCGACACTCTCTGGCGCTCAAACGCGGCGCCCTCCGCTCTCCCAAGACGCGCACCGGAAACCGGATCGGATATCTGATCTGGCACTACACCACCGATGACAAGGTGGCCATCCAGCACCTGCCGAACACCGAACAGGGCGAACACGCGGATTTCAACGGCCCCGGCAACCGCACTTCCATCGGCATCGAAATGTGCGAACACCGTGGCAACAGCCGCGCCGCGACCAGCGACCGGACCGCCAAGCTGGCTGCGGTCCTGATGAAGCGGTATAACATCCCCCTGAAGAACGTGGTCCCGCATTATCATTGGCCGCGGCGCGGGAGGAGCCCGCAAAACAAGAACTGCCCGCACTTTCTCATGGACAACGGCCGTCCCGGTCCCAAGTGGCGCGCGTTTGTCAGCCGCGTGAACCATCATTACAAACGGATGGGTGCCTGATGCAAGGGAGGGCAGATCATTTGGAGGGACACGGCAGCCCGGGAAATCGCGAGGTCACGCTCGATCCGGAGGTGCGCTATGTATGCCAACGCTGCACCGCCTGTTGCAAATGGCCGGGCGACGTCCGTGTCGAAGATGACGAACTTCCGTCCATCGCGCACTTCCTGGGACTATCGGTGGCGGATTTCATCGATCGCTTCACCCGTCTCCGCACCGATCGCCAAGGTCTCTCCCTTATGGAAAAGGAAAACCACGAATGCATCATGTTGGATGGCAACGTCTGCCGGATCCATCCGGTTAAGCCGGAGCAATGCCGCGGATTTCCCAACAAATGGAACTTTCCCGGCTGGAGACAGGTTTGCGATGCGAAAGCGGTGCCCGCGGCGGCCGGATGAGAAAGATCATCCATATCGACATGGATTGCTTCTACGCCGCCATCGAGGAGCGCGAGAATCCCTCGTTGCGGGGCAAGCCCGTGGCGGTCGGCGGAGGCAGTCGCCGCGGCGTGCTCACGACCGCCAACTATGAAGCCAGGAAGTACGGCTGCCGTTCCGCCATGCCCGTGTTCAAGGCCATGGAGCTTTGCCCGCACCTCATCCTTCTGCCCGTGCGTTTCGATCTCTACCGCGCCGCCAGCTCGAGGATCCGCAATATCTTCAGCCGGTTCACCGACCTGATCGAGCCGCTTTCGCTCGATGAGGCCTATCTCGATGTCAGCCATCTCCGCAGCGGCGGAGCGACTGTTGCCCGCGAAATCCGGGCCCAGATCCGTGAGGAACTCCGTCTCACCGCGTCGGCAGGTATCTCATCTAACAAACTCATCGCGAAGATCGCCTCCGATTGGAACAAGCCGGACGGGCAGAAGGAAGTCGCCGAGGACGAGATCCCGGCTTTCATCGCCGCCCTGCCGGTGGGACGGCTATGGGGGGTGGGGAAAAAGATGCGGGAGAAGCTCGGCGGCCTGGGAGTTGAAACCTGCGGCGATCTCCAGCGTCTCGACCAGGTGGAGATGTCGCGCCGGTTCGGGAAGTGGGGCATGGAGTTATGGCATCTCTGCCGCGGAATCGACGAGCGTCCGGTGCAGCCCCATCGCACCCGCAAATCACTGAGCAGCGAAACGACATTTTCCGAGAACATCACCGAGCGGGAAGACCTGCTGCCCCATTTGCGAGCGATCATCGAAGGGATCTCCACAGACCTCGCCGGGAAACATTCCGACCGCGTGATCCGCTCGCTGGTCGTGAAACTCAAGTTCGCGGACTTCGCCCGCACCACCGCCGAGCGTGCGGGCCATGTGCTCGAACCGCGTGTTTTCGAGGAACTCCTCGCGGAAGCCTGGCGTCGCGGCAACGGCCGCCCGGCCCGCCTTCTCGGCGCCGGCGTCCGCTTCGAAGATCCGCGGGAGAATCTCCAGCTCGAGTTTTTCGGGGATGGTGCCCGGACTGTTCCGTAGCAGCCGGGCGATTTCCGGGCTGGAATCCGTCGTGAGTCTGTGCAGGTTTTCCGGCGTGTCCGCTGTCACGAACATCTCCACCTATTGCTTCGCCGAGCTTTCCGGGATCAAGGAACTGCGTGCCGAACTGACCGGACTTTGCAAGGAGTGGGACCTGAAGGGGACGATTCTGCTCAGCACCGAGGGGATCAACCTCTTCGTGGCGGGCGATTCCGCGTCGATCGGAAAACTGTTGGAGAAATTGCGCGGGATCCCGGGCTTGGAAGGCTTGGAGCCCAAGATGAGCGTGAGCGACACCCAGCCATTCAACCGGATGCTGGTGCGGATCAAAAGGGAGATCATTTCCTTCGGCGTGGATGGCGTGAACCCGGCGCGCCACACCTCCCCCAAACTTTCCGCCATCGAGTTGAAGCGGTGGCTCGACGAGGGACGGGCGGTGACCTTGCTGGACACCCGCAACGATTACGAGGTGAAACTGGGAACTTTCAAAGGGGCGATCATCCCGGGAATCGACACCTTCCGGCAGTTCCCCGATGCGGTGCGGAAGTTGCCCGCGTCGCTCAAGGACCAGCCGGTCGTGATGTTTTGCACCGGCGGAATCCGCTGCGAGAAGGCGGGGCCTTTCATGGAAATGGAGGGATTCCGGCATATCTATCAGCTCGATGGCGGAATCTTGAAATATTTCGAAGAAGTCGGGGGCGAACACTACGACGGCGAATGTTTTGTCTTCGACCAGCGGGTGGGGTTGGATCCTGCCTTGAGGGAGACCGACACGGCGGTTTGTTTCGCCTGCCAGGCACCGCTCGACGTGAGTGACCGTGAGGATCCGAGATATGTCGAGGGGAGATCCTGCCCGCAATGTTTCAAAGGCGGGCCGGAGAAGATGGCCGAGCGGATCGGCTACCGCGAAGAAATGCTGAGGCAGGCGCTTTCGCCCCTGCCCGGAGCGGAGCCACGCGAGAATCGGCGGCCGATCCATGTTCCCGCTTCCCATGACGGAGCAACATTGGGAGATTTGCTTGCTCAAATCTTCCCGCAGATTCCGCGCGAGGAATGGAAGTCCCGGTGTGCGGACGGACGCTTTGTTGACAAAGTCGGGCGTGTCATTGGCTGGAAGCAAATTCTGCGGGCGGGTGAGCGGGTCATCCAGATCTTTCCGATGGCATCCGAGCCGCCCGTTTCCGCGGATGTTCGGATCCTGTATGAGGATGAATCATTGATCGTGGTGAACAAGCCCGCTCCTTTGCCCATGCATCCGAGCGGCCGCTTCCATTACAACACGCTTCAGCATTTCCTGAATCTCGCCTACGCGCCGGAGTGTCCGCGCCCGCTGCATCGATTGGATGCGAATACAACCGGACTGGTGCTTTTCGCGCGCACCCGGCATTTCTGCCGTCTGCTGCAACGGCAGTTTCAGGAAGGAACGGTGGCAAAGATCTATCTGTTGAAAGCTGCCGGACATCCTTCCGAAGATTCCTTCACCGTCGAACTCCCCATCGGACATCTGGTCGGCCCGCTGGGCAGCCGTGAGATCGATGAGGAGGAAGGTTTGCCAGCCCGGACCGAATTCACTGTGATCGGCAGGTTCGGCGATGGGACGTCTTTGCTCGAAGCGCGACTCCTGACCGGTCGCACCCATCAGATCCGCCTTCACCTGCGTCAATCGGGATGGCCGGTGTGTGGCGATCCGCTGTATTTGGCCGACGGCAAGACAGGTGATACGCAGACTCTGCATCCCTCCGATCCTCCGTTGCAACTTCATGCCTGGCGGCTCGGTTTCAATCATCCGTTGACCGGAGCGCGGATGAGTTTTGAAACAACGACTCCCGCATGGGCGATGAAATCACTCGCTCAAACTCAGGGCTGAAACCCGTTCAATTCCGTCGCGGATCGTGACGGTTACCTTGAGGGTTCCTTTGGGAGAATCCGCCAGAATCTCGGTGCGGGTGGTGTCGATAAAGTCTTTACGCCAGTTCGTGTAGTTGGAGACGCTGCCACCACTGTCCCGGAATGAGGCGGCATATTGGGTGATGAACGCGTGGGTGAAATCGGTCCGTTGTTGCTCGGTTTCGAGTGCGATATATTCGGCGCCAAGGTTGTTCCCCAGGACCGTGAACGTCGGCCAGTCGATATCATCAGCGACCTTCGTATCTCCGCGAGCAAGTGATTTGAAGGTTTCCCTCGCGAACGCGATATCGCCCGTCGATGGCTTGTTTTTTTCACACTGGATGAGGAGAAAAGCGATCGATGCGAATGCCAGGCGAAGGAGCGATGTCATGTGAGGTAGGACGGGAGTGTGCAGCTACTACGTGCGGCATTCAGTATTGCCCCTCCCGTTTGGGCAAGCTGTCATCCGGTTTCAGGAAACTTTCGATGGTCCTGCGGGCGTGATCCCTGCTGGTTTCCGGCGAGATCTCCATTTCCTTTTTTTCCAGCTCGGCCGCGTGGCCGAAATGGAGTTCGAACAATTTTTTGCCATCCACCTCCGGCAGAAGGGTGACCCGTTCGTTTGCTTCCAACACTTCCGCCCACTTGCCGCGAACCGCACTCCAGTATCCTTCCGTCGTGGCGAAGTATTGCTCCCATGCAGGTGCCAGGGCTGGAGCGGAGATTTCCTCATACCGGCTCACACCCAGTTCCATCCCGACATAGGTTTTCTTTCCGTCCGCCTCGAGGCGCAGCTTCCGGTTGTTCTGCACGTGCAGCCATCCGGTCGGCGAAAGGGTGATCTCGTGACTGCCTTCAAGAACATTGTAGTCCTCGCGGACGGAGAATTCGCGTCGAGGCAGGGGCCGGGGGCAGTTGTCGCTGCGCCAGGTGCTGAGGCCGCCGTCGTGGCTCCATTCTCCCATGACCTCATAGCGGGGTGAGTCATCCACTTGGAACACCGCCTGCGACCAGCGGCCGGCGGGATTCTCCGCGGGCACGCGCTGCCAGGTCAGGCTCCCCTGATAGACATGGGTTTCTTCGTCCTGATAGGTCCAGTCCTGCCGCCAATGTTTCATCACGAACGGACCTTCCGTTTCACCTTCCTTGTTTTTGAAAAACATCACCAGGCTGTGTTGGAGGCTGACAAAGGCCTCGCGGTCCTCGATAACGGCGACATGCTCCGTGCCCCAGGAAAAGTAGGGCCTCGGCGGTTCGTATGATTCGCTGAAACCGAGGGTCTCTAGAAAATCGAAACTCACCCGGTAGCTCCCGGCCAGCGCAAGAATCGCCCGGCGGTCGCGTTCGCGCTTGTCCAGCCCGTCCTCTCCGAGACGCTGCCATGAATCCTTCGCTTCCTTTCGCAAGGTCACCTCAGATCCACGGGTTGACCCGCCACGGGGCTTCATTTTGTCCCACTCGACAAAGGGCCACGCGAACACGTGGCCCTCACTTGGCTGGACTTCGGGTTCGGACTCCGCTTCCGCGGCACGGGACGAGACGGCCGATACCAACGCGCCGGCAACGATGAGGGAATGAAGGAATCTCATAAGGTGACCAGCTTACTCCGGAAGATCCTCATTCCAATCAAAACCCGATCTGCAAGCTGCGAATGACAATCTTTCGAATTGTGAACAGAACGGGTCATTCCCACATCTTGTTCACATCATACCGGGATGTCGTCATCTTCGTCCTCACGGTCGGCAAGTCGATCCTCCTCGCGATGTTGGAGGACGGCGTAGACTCCAGCGGCGAGCAGCCCGATGAGAAGGGCTCCGCCCACCCACCCGGTGGTGCAGCGGTCGGGTTGGTAACCCCGAAGTGATCGGAGTTGCGAGGTGGCGTAGGCACCGCCGGCCGCGAGGCTGTTGCGAGCGGCATCCGTCAGTTCCCGTGCCCCCTGGGGAAGGGTCCGGTGGGTAGTGTGGGAAAGGAGTCTGCCAATGTCATGGCGAAGGTCCGCAATGTCATCACTGACCTTGGAATACAGATTGGAAGCGCGGCGGTCGTGGAATGGGGAATGGCTCATATCGATGGGGTTGTTGTTTGGAGTGAAGTCGGATGTCAGAGAGTGAGGGAATTGTCGCGGCACGGACGCAATGGGGGTGGGTTCAACAGCTGAGCGCCGATTCGAATACGGAGATGGTCGTTTGCAATTCTCAAATTGCAGCATAGGGCTGCCATCGCAGATCGGATACCAGCCACGCACGCCCGGGAAATCCCTTGAACTCTAACCTTTCGGGACCGCTTGGGCGTATTGGCTAATGCAAAAGGCAATGTAACGCGGACTCCTCTCGCATCATGCACGATGCAAGAGAAATTTTTCCACGGTCCTCCTGGTCGCCTGCGAGATTTCCGGAAGGGGAGCGCTGCTGTCGATGATTCGCGAAAACGATTCCTTCCCGAGCGAGAGGAAAATCTCGCGGCAGCGCTGGAGACTGTCGCGTTTTTCGAATTCGTTCGCGAGATCGCCTCTTGCGCCAATGCGTGCGATCGCGGTCTCGACATCCAGATCGAGGATGAGGAGCAGATCGGGAACGGGGGCAAAGGCTTCGTTGAGGCGCCGGATCTCCTCGGGTTCGAAGCCCCGCGCGCCTTGGTAGGCCATCGTGGAGAAATAGTAACGGTCCAGAATGACGACCTTGCCCGCGGCCAGCGCGGGGGCGATGGTTTCCTCCACATGTTGTCGGCGGTCGTTGAGGAAATAGGTCAGTTCGCTTTCCGGTGTGAGCCGCCCGGTTTCTCCCGATGCGCGGAGGCGCTTGCCCCACGGCCCGTCGGTCGGCTCGCGACTCAGCACGACCTCTCTGCCGGCTGCCCGGAACCAGTCGGCGAGCGCGCGTGACTGAGTGGATTTGCCGGTCCCGTCGATCCCCTCGATGACGATGAGAAGGCCCTTAGCGGAGGTAGCGGTCGGTGAGGTGTCGGAGGTAGGCATCGGGTGAAGGGGGCTGGCCGGTGGCACGGGCGATGAGGTCCGGACCCTCGTATAGGGCGCCGTGAGCATGAATGTTCTCACGCAACCACGCGAGCAGCGGGGCGTAGTCGGCGCGATCACAGGAGTTGGCAATTTTAAGATCCCGCCGTGCGGACTCGAAAAGCTGGGCCGAGTTGATATTTCCCAAGGTATAGGTGGCGAAGTATCCGAGGCCGCCCATCGACCAATGGATATCCTGGAGACAGCCGTGGCGGTCGTCCGTCGGCATGAAGCCGAAAAGCTCCCGGAAAGTTTCATTCCACGCGGCGGGGACATCGGCGACTTTCAGGTCTCCGTTCAACATCCGTCGCTCCAAGTCGAATCGCAGGAGAATGTGGAGATCGTACGTCGCCTCGTCCGCCTCGACGCGGATCGGGGAAAACTCGGCGCGCCGGAGGCAGCGGAGGAATGATTCCAGAGGAAGCCTGGCGAGCTGTGGGAAACATTCGCAGGCGGCTTCGTACCAGCGATCCCAGAAGGCTTGGGAGCGGCCGACGTGGTTTTCCCACAGGCGGGATTGGGACTCGTGGATGCCGAGCGACGCGGAGGCGGCCGAGGGCAGGCCGAAAGCTTCCGCCGGAAGTCCTTGTTCATAAAGTCCGTGGCCGGCCTCGTGGAGGACGCCGAAGAGGGAGGAGGTGAAGTCGTTCTCATCATAGCGGGTGGTCAGGCGGATGTCGCGCGGCCCGAGGGTGGTGCAGAACGGATGGGCGGTGGTGTCGATGCGGCCGGCGTCGAAATCAAAGCCGATGGATTCCGCGATGCGCCGGTTGAAGCTCATCTGGGCCTCGACCGGGTAGGGTCCGGCGGGCAGCGAGACAGGATGCCGTGCGGAAATTTCCACCGCTTCCGCCGCGATCTCGCGGAGCCGGCCGCGGATGGAACCGAAGAGTTCCGCGACGGCGGCGGTGCTGGTGCCGCGCTCGAAGCCTTCGAGAAGCGCGTCGTAGGGTTCGCCGCCATAGCCCCAGAGCTCCGCTTGTTCGCGGGCGATGCCAAGGAGGATTTCGAGGTGGGGGGCGAAACGGGCGAAGTCGGACTTTTCGCGTGCTTCCGCCCAAGCGTGTTTGGCGAGGGAAGATGCCTCGGAGGCGCGGGCGACGAGTTCCACGGGGAGGCGGGTGGCGCGCTCGAATTCGCGGCGCATTTCGCGAAGGTTGCCGGTGAGTATCGGGTCGTCGCCGGTGTCGTCGGCCTCGGCCTCTTCCAGCGACCGCTTCCAATCGACGGAGGTCGAAAATTCGTGGGCTTTGGCGGAAAGCCAGGCGAGTTGTTCGGCGCGATAGGCGGCGGCGGCGTGTGGGAGATAGGTTTCCTGTTCCCAACCGAGCACGGCGGCGGACGAGTGGATGAGGGCGTGCTCGCGGGCCATTTCGAAAATCGACATGGCGGACTTTGCTCCGCTCCCCGCGGCTCTGGGAAGTCCGAAGGTGAACTCAGGTGGGGTGTCAGAGCGGAGCGCAGGCATCACGGTGGGTCCGCGTCATTCCGCAATCCAAAGCGGCGTGGCGCTTTGCTTCCCGCCGCAGTCCAAGGAAACGTCAGTGCAACTCCCGGATGCGGATCGTGCGGAAGGCGACGATATCATTGTGGTCCTGGAGCGAGACGTGACCGGTGGGGGATTTGTTGAAAAGCGGCCAGTCGTGGAATTTCGAGCGGCCTAACAGCGTGGCCCAATCCGCGGTGGAGCTGTCGATGTCGGCGGTAACGTGGCCGTTGAGGACAAGTCGGATTCTGGGGCCTTCGATGCGGATGAGGCAGTCGTTCCACTCGCCTGCTGGGAGAGTGTGTCCGGGCTCGGTCGGAATGATGTCGTATAGCGCGCCGGAGACGTTGCCTTTGGCGATCTCGGCCTGATAGGCGTCGCGGCCGAAGGAATCGAGAATCTGGAATTCCGGGCCCGATTCATAGGGGTGCTGGCCTTCTTCCGTGACGTGCCAGAGGACGCCCGAGTTGCCATCGGGTGAGATTTGGAACTCCAGCCGGAGCTCGAAATCGCCGAAGGTTTCGCGGGTGATCAGATCGCCGGCCCCGCCTTCGGTGAGGACGATGGTCTGATTCCGCACCTGCCAGCGTGGGTCGGTCACCTGCGAGCGGTAGCTGCGGAAACCGTCGAGCGAGCAACCGTCGAAAAGGAGTCGGAAGCCGACGGATATTTCTTCTGGAGTGAGAGTGTTCATGGCGGCGAGGTCGCCGGGAGACGGGGGCCGCGACCTTCATCCAGATCAATGAAATCGAACATCGTTTCAACCGTTCCCGGCGGGAGCCCGATCTCCGCCAATCGCTCGTGCAAACGCTGGGTGCCCGCGTCGCGCCAACCCCGTTTCATCATGAAGGCATTCCATATCTCCGTTTCATCATCGGACGGGCGCCTGCCGTGGGAAAACGCCCAGGCGAGAACGTCTTCGTCGCTGCCGCCCTGAAGCGTTTCCTTTTCCAGATCCGCGTAATCGATCCCGAGAAACGAGCAACAGCGGGAATCGAAGGTGCCGGGATATGCCTGCCCTTTGACCGCCACCCAGACATCAGGCAACTTCCCCGCCGCATGAAGGCGGATTTTGTCGAGCAGGCGGCCGAAATGGACGATTCCGCCGACGGTGTCGTATGGACTGCGCAGGCCGGGGATGATCGTGGGATAGGACTGGTTCATAGTGGTGGAGGGCGACCGCGGGCTTTCATATCCGCGCGCTTCAGGTTTTGCAACCCCGGAGGCTTGCGGTATCGCCGGCAACCAAGCGGCGTTGGGGGGCGAAGGGGATCCGGGGGCGCTTGCAGGCGTTTTTCTGCGGCGCGAGTTCGAGGTGACCCGGGACGCTTACGATGCCTCGCTCGCTCGCGGCGACATCGAGACCCGCGCGGTGATGGCGGTTCGCTTGTTAGATCTTCGTTCTTTCCACGAGTCCGCTTCCTTTGCGGCGACGCCCGGGGAACTCGAATCCATGCTCGCCGCGTGGAACGACACGTTCGAGGCAACCGGGGCACGCGGCAGCGGTGGCGAGATCGGCAACAAGCTTGCCGGAAGTTTCATGGAAGCGGCGCGCAATCTGGTGGAGGCGGGGGACGCCCGGGCGCAGCGGAGGGCACGGGAGCTTGCCGGTCAAAGACCGTGGCGGTCACCAACATCGTTGCAGCAGGAAGCGGCTTCTCCGACAACCGGACATCATTGAACATCCAGCAGGGCTCCCCGGACACTCACCACAGTGACCTTCATCCAGCCGTTTGTTTTCCCTACGACCGGACTCATTGCCGATGCCGGCGTGATCCGGCTGCATTCGCAAGCCGGACAAACCCGCATCGGTCCCGAGTTCGACGGATGCCCGGCATCCACCTCAATAGCTCGGACGGATTTTGGACCGCCGGACTCGTGGCCTTAGATCCGACCAAAGATTGGCCGGTCGGCATCGCCGCTCCTTGATGGAGGACCGGGGATCACTCGATGTTCTGAACCTGCTCCCGAACCTTCTCCAGTTCGGTTTTCGCCTCGACGATGGTCTGGGCGATGGTGGCGTCGTTCGCTTTGGAGCCGATGGTGTTGAACTCGCGGAACATCTCCTGACAAAGGAAGTCGAGAGCACGGCCGGACGGCTCGGCGGCGTCCATGTATTCGCGGAAGCGATTGAAATGGGAATCGAGGCGGGTGAGCTCCTCGCTGATATCGCAACGGTCGGCGAAGATGGCCAGCTCGCGGACCAAACGCTCGTCGGCGAGGTCGATCTCGAGGCCGAGGTCGCGGAGGCGCTTGGTGAGGAGCTCGCGTTGGCGCAGTGGCCGGCCGGGAGCGTTGGCCGCGATCTTTTCCGTGAGGGAGAGGAGGATTTCCAGCCTGCTGGAAAAGTCGGTCTTGAGAGAGTCTCCCTCACGGGCGCGCATGGTGGAGAGTTGTCGGAGAGCTTCCTGAAGGGCTGGCAGAATGACCGGCCAAATGAACTCGGATTCCGGAATCACACCCCCGACCGAGAGAATGCCGGGCTGGCGGATGAAATCGGCGGCGGTGGGGAGCAGCGGCCGGCCGATGGCTTTGCCGAGATCGTGAAAAGCATTGTCAAAGGCTCTCGCCAGCCCGGCGTCCAAGCGAACCGATGATTGCGCGGCATCCGACCGGTCGAGGCTGATGGAAACCTGGATGCGGCCCCGTGAGACGACGTTAAGAACTTCCTTCCGGATGACGCCTTCGAGTTCCGCCATCTCCCTCGGCATCTGGACGACCACCTCGGCCTGCTTGCGGTTGACCGCGGAGATTTCGACGTTCGCCTGCCACCCGTCTGCCGATGAACTGCCGCGGCCGAAGCCTGTCATGGAATGCATGGGAGGAGAGAAGTCGGAAAGCAGGGATGTCGAAAGCCCAAAGTCCGGAGCGGCCGGATTCTTCCGCCTTTTGGACCTTTGACCTTCCGACCTTCCGACTCCTATGGTCCCCGCATGGCGAAGGTGCTGGTGGGACTCTCGGGCGGTGTGGACAGCGCGGTGGCCGCGGCCTTGCTCGTGGAGCAAGGGCATGAAGTTGCGGCCGGTTATATGAAGAACTGGATCAATGACGAGGGGATTCCCGGCGACTGTCCATGGGAGCAGGACATCGACGACGCACGCGCGGTGGCGAAGGCGCTGGGAATCGAGTTCCGCGTGATCGATCTGATCGACGCCTACCGCGAGCGGATCGTGGATTATCTGGTGGAGGGTTACCGGTCGGGCATCACGCCGAATCCCGACGTCTGGTGCAATCGGGAGATGAAGTTCGGGGTCTTTCTGGACTATGCATTGGATCAGGGATTCGAACGGGTGGCGACAGGTCACTATGCCCGACGTCGCGATCTGGCGGACGGAACCGCGGCCATTCTGCGGGGAGCGGATCCCAATAAGGACCAAAGCTATTTCCTCGCGCTGATGACGGCGCGGCAGGCGGCTCATGCGCTCTTCCCGACCGGAGAAATGTTGAAGCCGCAGGTGCGGGAGGTCGCGCGGCGCTTCGGGCTGTCGGTTTCGGAAAAGAAGGACAGCCAGGGGATCTGCTTTCTGGGGGAGGTGAAGATGACCGATTTCCTGCGTCATTATGTGGCCGATTCTCCCGGTGAGATCGTGGATGCCGAGGGACATGTTCTCGGCCGGCACCAAGGCCTGCACCTTTACACTCTCGGCCAGCGGAAGGGACATGGCGTCGCCTCGCCGCGGGCCGGAATGGCCTATGTCGTGGTTGGAAAAGACGTGGAGGGAAACCGGCTGATCGTTGGCTGGGATCGTCCCGAAACGTCGGGTCTCTACGCGCGGCAATGCACGGTGGGATCGCTCTCCGCAATCCATGAGCCATTTGACCGCCGGCGCTTGGTCGACGCCCAGCCGCGCTACCGGGCAAAAGCGGAACCGGCGGAGGTGGAACCAATGGAGGATGGCAAGGTCCGGCTGACGTTCCAACAGCCTCAACGGGCCATCGCGCCGGGGCAGATCTGCGCGTTCTACGAGGGCGGCAGATTGCTGGGCGGGGGCGTGTTTGAGGCGGTTTCCGGAGGAACCGGTTGACCGGGCCCACGGATTCGCCGGGCCGGAATGACTGCCGGGAGAGCCCGCGGCTCTTGTCCAAGGCCGGGGGAAAAGCTCACCCGCCGGTGCGCGGGGGGCGCTTTTTCTTCGTTTCGGGGGTCACGTCACGCATGCCGGTTTTCCCACCTTTGGCATTCTGTTCCCGGAGTTTTTGCATCTCCGCCTGCTTGGCTGCCATCCGTTCGACCCAGGACTTCTTCCCGCTTGGGCCGGACCCGGGTCTTGCCTTGAGTTCGGGTTCCGGCATTTTGTTCATCAGCCAGGTTTGGCCGATGGAGAAGATGTTCTGTGTCGTCCAGTAAAGGGCGAGTGCGGAAGCGAAGTTATAGCAGAAGATGAAAAAGATCAGCGGCATGAACATGATGATGCGCTGTTGCATCTTGTCGCCGGTCTTGGGTGTGATCTGGATCTGTAGGAAACTCGTGATGCCCATGACGATCGGCAGGATGTTGATGGGGACTCCGGCGATGTAGGTAAGAGTGTCCGGCTGCGAAAGATCGGTCACCCACAGGAATCCCTGGTGGCGCAGCTCGACCGCATATTGCAGCATCCGATAGAAGCCGAAGAAGATCGGGATTTGGAGCAGCATCGGCAGGCAGCCGCCGAGCGGGTTGATGCCATACTTCCGGTAAAGCCCCATCATCTCGGTGTTGAGTTTGTTAGGGTCGTCAGGATATTTTTCCTTAATCTTGGCCATCTCCGGCTGGAGTTTGCTCATCCGCTTCATCGTGCGGGTGGACTTGGCGTGGAGCGGCCAGATGAAAATCCGGACGGTGATGGTGAGAAGGATGATCGCGAGACCCCACGACCAATTCCTGGCGACGCTGTCAAAAAGGTTGTGATAGGTGTTGAGCAGCCAGTTGAGCGGCCGGGAAACCCACCAAAACCAGCCGTATTGCATCACGTCGCCCCATCCTTCGCCCCAGTGGGCTTCCATTTTTCGAAGCATCGTGTTGTGCTTCGGTCCGATGAAGATCCGGAAGTTGTAAGTCTGCGGCGGCTGGCCGGGGTTGAGCACCGTTTCCGGCAGCCTCAGCCCGGCGCGGATGGAGGGTAGCGCCTTCGCCCCGTCCGCCAGAGTGATCATGGACGACTTGCCCCAAACGGTCGTGGGAAAAGGTTCCGCGGGCCGGATGAGGGTGGCGAAGAACTGGTTGGTGACCCCGGCATATTGGAGGATTTCGCCGGGATCGCTATTGATGAGGGATTTGGCGGAGCCCAAGAAGCCACCTGTGAATGCGCCGGCGTCCTCGAAATGCATGGTGCGGTCTTCGCGCCAGAAGAAGCCGGTCTGCTGGATGACCTCCTTCTGATACAGCGGCGAAGCCTCGCCGAGGAAGATGCTCCACTGGTTGAGGTTGAGGGCGGCGGAGGAAGAGTTTTCGAGTGCCAGGGTGAAATCCAACAGGTAGGGCGCGCCAACCTCCGTGCTCTCAACGAGGCTGAAGGTTTTCTTGGCGATCAGCCCGGACGCGAGCTTGGCGATGAGGACGGTCTTCTTGCCGGGGACGGACTCCTCCGCGTTGTATGCGTATGCGACGTTCTCAAGCGTTTCGCCGAGCCCGGCCAGGCCGCCGATCGGTCCGCTGCCGAAGCGGTTGGCCCGGACCCGGAGAGTCTCGCTTCCGACCTGAAACTCATCTTTGAATTCGGCATGCTGGATGCCGCCACCGATGTTGGTAAAGGTATAGACGACCTTGTCGTTCTCGAGAGTGACCAGTTCCTCCTCTTCCGGGGGAGGCAGGGGCTCGACGCTCAGTCCGGCAGCCGGGGCGGCGGCGGCATCGTTATCGGAAACCGCGGGATCTGCGGCCGGTTGCGCCGCCCGCTGCTCGGCCGCCTGTTTGGCGCGTTCTTTCTGGGTCTGCGCGGAATAGTAAAGATTCACGGCAAGCAGGCCGCCGCAGAGGATGAGAACTATCCAGGTTTTACGATCGTACATGGGAAGGGTGGGAAAGCGTTCGGACGGTGTCAGGGCGGGGGCGTCTTGCAAGAGCACGCGCCGGGCCGCGCACCCCGTCGCGGCGGGACGGGGTCATAACCGTAGCGACCCCACGGATGACAGCGGAAAATCCGGCAAATTCCGAGCCACGATCCCCGGTAGGGTCCGTGGGCGTCCACCGCTTCGAGGAAGTAATTCGAGCAGGTCGGTGTATAGCGGCAACCAGAGGCGGGGCCTGCGGTGAATTTCAACATCGGATTGAGGATCCGCTGGTAGAAACGGATCATCAACCGGATGGCGGAGGCGATCGTGCGGCGGATCATGGTTTCTCCTCCGTGGGGGAAAAAAGGCCGAGCCGCCGGGCCTGGCGGAGCCAGTCGGCCTCGATCTCGGCAAAACTGGCGGTGGAGGCCCCGGGGCGGGCGATGGTGACCAGATAGCGGCGGGTATCGGAAAATGACGGCGCATGCGTCTGGACAAGCGCACGGAAACGACGCCGCAGGAGAACCCGGTCGTGGGCCTTTCTCGCCGCGTGGCGCGTGGTGATGAAACCGGTCCGGAGATTGTCCAGCGCCGGATCAGCCAGAGTGCTTAAAATGACGAACCGGCCGGCTTTTGCCCGACCGGTGGTCTTGACCCGCGCGAAGTCCGCACGGCGGTTCATGCTGCATTTCCGCGGGAGTCGCATGGCTGGGATGCTTGGCGGCCTCCCGGGCTGCGCGGGAAGTCACCTCAGGATCCGTGCTGCACCGTGTGGCGGCTGTATTGGAGCTCGACGCCCTTTGGAATGAGGCGCTTGCGGCCCTTTTGACGGCGACGGCGGATGATGTCACGGCCGGACTTGGTGGCCATGCGGGCGCGGAATCCGAATTGGTTTTTGCGCGTGCGCTTGGATGGCTGATAGGTGCGTTTGCTCATGGCGTTGCCTCGAAGTAAATGGTTCGGTGCCCGGCTGGCGGGCGGGTCGGGGCGCGGACTTTAGGGTTGGCGGCCTCCTTGTCAATCCGCCAGTGCGGAGAAAAGACGAAATGTATCGAGGGTTTGCAAATGCGCCGGGACGGATCGGAAATCCCTGCCGCGGTCTTGGGAAATCTTGTTGCGTTGATGAAATGCGCAACCGGTGGGAGTCGTAAGGGGAGAATGCGTTTCCGCTGGACTGCCTTGTTCCTCATGCCTGCCGCCGCGATGGCCTACCAGGAACCCACTCCTTTCGATGCGGCCAGAGACGTGTTGGAACTCCGCTGCATGGAGTGTCACACGACCGAGGAGGCGGAAGGGGGAGCGGATTTTTCCTCCCTCGATGGGATGCTGCGCGGCGGGGATTCGGGTCCCTCGCTTGCCCCGGGTGATCCGGATGGATCGCCGCTTCTCGCCCGCCTTCTGGTGCCGGCGGACGACAGCGACCGGATGCCTCCGAAAAAACACGCGGAGCCGCTCCAGGCCGGGGAGGTCGCCGCCTTGAAACTATGGGTCGAGGCGGACGCGCCGTGGCCCGAGGGCGAGATCCTGGTGCCCCGGACCGAAACCACGCTGCCTCGCTGGGACGCTGCGCCGGATCCGGAGATCGTTTCAATCGAGGTGTTTCCGAAGAACGTGACCTTGGAAACATCCGCGGATTTTCACCGGGTGATCGTGGTCGCCCGTTTCAAGGATGCTTCCACCCACGACATCACCCATCTTTCCAAGGTCACGCTGGAGGATCCCTCGCTGGCGATTCTGGACGGGACCACGCTCGTGCCGAAGAAAGACGGGACAACCCGACTGATGGTCGATTATCGCGGGTTGAGCGCCGAGCTGCCGGTCGTTGTCAAAGACGCGGAAAAGGAGCGGCCGATTTCCTTCCAGCTCGATGTGATGCCCGTGCTGACGGCGGCGGGATGCAACACCGGGTCCTGCCACGGATCGGCCCGCGGACAGGACGGATTCCATCTCACCCTCTACGGCTTCGACCCGAAGGGTGATCATTTCCGGCTGACGACCGAGATGGCAGGCCGCCGCATCAATCTGGCCTTGCCTGAAGAATCGCTACTAATCACCAAAGCGATCGGCGGCGTGCCGCATACCGGCGGCAAGCTGTTCGAAAAGGATGGGCCGTTTTACGATACGCTCGTCGAATGGGTCCGTAGTGGTGCCCTTTATGATGAGGGGGAAATTCCGGAACCCACCGGCATCGAGGTCGAGCCGGAGCAAATGGTGCTGACGGGCAAGGACATCGCGGTGCCCTTCACCGTGCGGGCCAGCTACTCGGATGGGACGGACCGCGATGTGACGACGCTGTCGACCTTCTCCAGTTCGAACGACAACTCTGTGGGGATCGAAGCACAAAGCGGTCTGGCCACCTCGAAGAACCGGGGCGAGGCCTTCCTTCTGGCACGCTTCCACACCTTCACCGAGGGCTCCCAAGCCATCGTCGTGCCGGCAGAACTCGACTACGAGCGACCCGCGTTCGAAGCCTTCAATTATATTGATGAGCACGTCGCCGAGAAGCTGCACAAGCTCCGGATCGTCCCGTCGGATCTGGCCGGCGACGAGGCCTTCATCCGCCGCGCGTTTCTGGACATCGTGGGACTTGCCCCGACTGCCGAAGAGCGTTCCGTATTTCTGGGAGACAAGAATCCCGACAAGCGCGGGGCGCTTGTTGACGAACTGCTGACCCGGAAGGAATTCACCGAAATGTGGGTGATGAAATGGGCGGAGCTGATGCAGATCCGGACCTTCAACAACGGCGGCCAGCAGGTTTCCTACAAAGCGGCGCTCAACTATTACAACTGGCTGCGCGAGCGCATCGCCGGGAATGTTCCCTTCAACGAACTGGTGCGCGAGCTTCTCTCCGCGGAGGGCGGCACCTTCTCCAGTCCTGCCACCAACTTTTTCCAGATCGAGCAGGATGTCATGAAGCTCACGGAAAACGTCGCGCAGGTGTTTATGGGGACCCGGATCCAATGTGCGCAGTGCCACAACCACCCGTTCGATCGCTGGACGATGGACGACTATTTCAGCTTCGCAGCGTTCTTTGCCCAGGTGAAACGCAAGCCGGCGGAAGACCCCCGCGAGCGGGTGATTTACGATCAGAACGGCGAGATGCAGCATCCGGTCACGAAGCAGAACATGGAGCCGAAATTCCTCGGCGGACCGAAACCGGAGATCAAGGGCGAGACACGCCGCGAATCGGTGGCCAATTGGCTCGCCTCGCCGGAGAATCCGTGGTTTGCCAAGAACGTCGTCAATATCGTTTGGGCTCATTTCAACGGGATCGGCATCGTTGATCCGGTCGATGACGTCCGCGTTTCCAATCCGCCCTCCAATCCGCAGCTCCTTGACGCGCTGGCCGAGCGGTTCGTTTCCTACAATTACGACTTCCGCAAGCTGGTCCGCGACATCTGCACATCGAGGACCTATCAGCTCTCGACCCGGACGAACGAAACCAACGTCAACGACAACCGCAATTTCTCCCACGCCATGATTCGCCGCGTGAGGGCCGAGGTGTTGCTCGACACCATCTCGCAGGTCACCGCCACGCCAAACAAGTTCAAAGGTCTGCCGTTGGGTGCCCGCGCGGTGCAAATCGCGGATGGCAACACTTCGAACTACTTCCTCACCACATTCGGCCGTGCCACGCGGACCACCGTCTGCTCGTGCGAGGTGAAAATGGAGCCGAACCTCTCCCAGGCGCTCCACCTGCTGAACGGCGACACCACCCACCAACGGATCCAAGAGGGAAAAGTGGTCGAGAAGCTCCTTTCGGAGAAAAAAACTCCCGAGGAGGTGGTCAACCATCTTTATCTGGTTACCGTCAGTCGCGAACCGACCGACATGGAGCGTGAAAAACTCATGGGGGCGGTCGCGGAGGCGAAGGATCCGCCTCAGGTGAAAGAGGTCCTCGAAGACATCTTCTGGGCACTTCTGAATTCAAAGGAGTTCATCTTCAACCATTGATCCGGCATCGCTCCGGTGCCAGTCTGGCGCCGCGCATGGCCCGTCAATACACCCTTCATCGCCCCGCGGCGGTGGCCGCCTCCGGCATCGACTACGTTGCGGCTCTCAACGCCGAACAGTATGAGGCGGTGTCCTCCCCCCCGGGAAAGGCGCTCGTCATTGCCGGCGCGGGGTCCGGAAAAACCCGGACGCTTACCTATCGGGTCGCCTGGTTGCTGGATCATGGCATCGGCTCCAGGGAGATCCTTCTGCTGACCTTCACCAACAAGGCGGCGCGCGAAATGGTGGAACGCGTCCGCGATCTGATCCCGCACGATATCTCGGATCTCTGGGCCGGGACGTTCCACTCCATCGGCAGCCGCATCCTGCGCCGTCACGCGGATGATCTGGGATTCAACCGTTCGTTCTCCATTCTTGATCGCGACGACCAGAAATCGCTCATTTCCGCGGTTGTCGCCAGTTGCGACATCGACACCACGGAGCGGAGATTTCCAAAGGCGGACGTGCTGGCTTCGATCTTCAGCCTGATCGAGAACACGGGGGCATCCTTGGCGGAGGTGATTGCCGCGAAGTATGATCACTTCTATGATTGGATCGAGAAAATCGAGCTCGTCCGCGATGGCTATGCGGCCAAGAAGCTGGCGACCAATTCGATGGATTTCGATGACTTGCTGGTAATGACCGTTCGCCTCTTTGACGAGCGGCCTGACGTGCTGCAACTTTATCAGAAGAGGTTCCGGCATATACTGGTGGACGAGTATCAGGACACCAACTCGGTCCAGGGCCGGATGATCGATCTGCTGGTCGGCGGATCTAACAGCCTGATGGCGGTGGGGGACGACGCGCAGTCGATCTATTCGTGGCGCGGCGCGGACATGGCGCATATCCTGGGTTTCCCGAAACGATATGCCGGATCGAAGGTGTTCACGATAGAAACGAACTACCGGAGCGTGCCGGAGATATTGGATCTGTCGAACGCGGCGATCCGTGCGAATTCCGGCCGCTTTGAAAAGGACCTCAGATCGTCGCGGCCAAGCCCGGGTGCCAAGCCGGCGCTGGTGGCTCTGCAGGACCCCCGCACCCAGGCCGCCTTCGTGGCGCAGCGGATCCTGGAACTGCGGGACGAGGGGATCGAACTGGACGAGATGGCGGTTTTGTATCGCTCGCACTTCCTGAGCCTGGAGATCCAGATGGAACTCACGGTGCGGGGAATCCCTTTCGCGATCACCAGCGGACTGAGATTTTTCGAACAGGCACACATCAAGGATATCGCGGCATTCATGCGCTTCGTGGTGAATCGAAGGGATGAGGTGAGTTTCATGCGGATGGTCAATCTGCTGCCCGGTTGCGGTCCGGTGGCTGCCCAGAGACTTTGGAACGAGTGGCTGAAGAGCGGCTGGGCAGCAAAGGACGAGGTCCCCCCGAAGTGGTCGGATCTTTTTTTGAAGTTCAAGGTGCCGAAGAGATCCGCCAAACACTGGGAGCAGCTATGCTATACCTTGGACGAGTTGACTCCCGGCGGGGGTTTTGCCCGCCCTTCGGAAATGATTTTCAGCGTTCTCGAGGGAGTGTACGACGAGTATCTCAAGGCCAGCTTCGAGAATTTCGAGAATCGCCGGAGCGACATCGAACAACTCTCGCAATACGGGGCGACTTTCGACGACGTGATCGAATTTCTTGCACAGCTTTCGCTAATGAGTGCGGTGGATGGCGATCCGACCGGGGATACGGGAGAACGGGATGACGAGAAGGTGACGCTTTCCTCGATTCACCAGGCCAAGGGTTTGGAATGGAAAGCGGTTTTCCTGATCTGGCTGGTGGACGGGCAATTCCCGAACGGCCGGATCATCGATGCGGATGACCTCCCGATGTTAGAAGAGGAACGGCGCCTGTTCTATGTCGCGCTCACCCGGGCGAAGGACGATCTCTATCTCACCTATCCGATGATGAACCCCAAATCGTACAGCGGAGATATCATTTGCCGGCCATCGCGTTTCCTTGAGGATTTCCCGCCGGAGCTTGTGGAAGAATGGAAGGTCGGGAATTCCGGCGGCTGGGATGAGGACGAACCATTCTGATCGACCCTATGAAAAGGAGGACAGCCTTTCCTGAGATCCGGAAAGGCTGTGACGATTTGCCGTTACGGGCCGGGACGGTTCGCGCGATCAGAGCGCCATGTCCTTGAGTTTCTTCAAGGGACGGACTTTCACGACGGTGGTGGCGGGCTTGGCTTTGAACATCACTTCCTCTTTGGTGAAGGGGCTGATGCCTTTGCGAGCTTTCACCGCAGGCTTGCGCACGGTGACAATCTTCAACAGGCCGGGGAGGACGAACTCGCCGACCGCCTTTTTGTTGACGTGGGCCTCAATGATATCGGTGAGGCTGTCCAGGACGGCTGACACCTGTTTGCGGCTCAGTTCGGTGTCTGCGGCGATCTGATCCAGAATTTGAGTCTTGGAGAGTCGGTCTTTGATAGGAGCGGTTTTCTTTGCCATGAGGCGTTGGAATTCGCGAAACCTGATCGAAATGTCAAGCGCGCCTTGGAATTTCAGCGGCAATTGACTCCGGCGCCGGCCTCATCCGGCGGTTAGGCGGTAGGGGAGGCGGGGCCGTCGGGGTATCAATCGGTGCGGGAGAGCCGGGTGATGCCGCGGTCGAGAAGCTGCGAATCCACGGCGGTGGCGATGGCGTCGTCGAGATAGACGGTGAAATCCTCTTCGTCGAATTCGATGGAATGGAGCTCGTTGAGGTTGCTTTGGAAGGCGTCGACGAGTCCCTTCATGTCCTTGATTTCCTTGCCGTTGACCTTGCGGACAATGAGGTTTCGCAGTCGCTCGTAGCCGACGGTGGCCGGTGTTGGGATGGAGCCGCTGAGGAAAACGATGCGATCCGCCTTGCCTTCGTATTGCTCGGGATTCTCGTAGGCATCGAGGAGGTTGAGCGGGGCGCGGCTGGCCCACTCGTCGCCGAAGGCCTCAAGCAACGGCCGGGAAAGCTCCTGGAAGACCAAACCGCCTTTGACCAGGTAATTGGGCGGCGTGTCGAAGCGGTAGTTGGGGACCAGGCGGTCTTCCTCTTCCTCACGGGTCAGAGTGGCGGTGATCTCTAACGGTTCGCCATCGCGGATGAGGGAGAGAGCGACCGTATCACCCGTCGACTTGTCGCCCCGGACGAGATGGCCCCAGAAGAGGCTCCCGTAATGAGGATGCGGGTAGTATCCCCGGCGGTCAATGGGGTTGCCGTCGAGGGCGAGCAACACATCTCCCTTCTTCACTCCGGCGGAATCGGCGGCTCCGCCCTTGCGCACCTTGTTAATATAAATGCCACCGTCCGATTCATCGAGTTTCAGCCATTTGCGGAAGGAAGCGTCCTCGGTGCGGGCGATGGAAACACCCAGACTGGGAAAGCCATCGTACACTCCATCCGAGGCCTCGCGAAGGAACCTCGAAACAATTTCCGTGGAGGCGACGTCGCAGATCTGGTCCTTGGAGTTGTAGCTGATCAGGACGCCGGCGAGCTTGCCGTCGCTCAGCACGGGCAGCGAGTAGCTGCTGGCAGCGCTCTGCATGGAGGCCTTGAGAAGATAGGTGAGGAAGCTGTGTCCCGGGAGGAAATTGGCGGTGACATCGATGCTCTGGAGAAGGCCGGGAGTGATGAGAGGCACACCGTTGTCTTCGATCTGAAGGATGTCCAAGGTGTCGCCGAGTTCAGGAGGCTCGGTCATTTCCAGGGGAACGGTATCCTTGAAAAGCCGATCGCCTTCCTCCTCGGAAGCCGGCCCGAGAAGCGCGAGGTTGGCTTCGTAGTCGACGGCGA
>JBBSJY010000026.1:0-31489 GCA_038256845.1 Verrucomicrobiales bacterium
CACGTTCTCCGGAATCATCGCACGGAAGATATCCAAAAAGTCTTTCGCCTCCCGCTCGCCCGCCATTGCCACCGTTTGTTTCTCCCCTTCCGTCGCCTCGGCCGCGCTTTCCTCGAAGGCGGCCCGGATTACCAGGTTCGGCTCGCCCCGGTCCAGGCCGGGGCGGATCGTATTCACCAGCGCAAGTCCCAACAAGATCGCCAGGAAACTCGAACCCGCGTAAAAACCCAGCGTCTTCGCCCCCAGGCGGCCGAAGCCCTCGATCCCTCCCAACCCCGCGATGCCCGCGATCACCGAGGTCACGATCAGCGGCACAATGATCATTTTCAGCGCCCGCATGAACAGATCCCCGACAAAGCGGCATATCTCCAGCGCTGCGTTGACAAACCCGACGGCATCCGATCCCTCGGCCACGTTTGCAAACAGCCCCCGGAAAGCCAGCGCGGTCAGCGTCGCCAGGACCAATGCCGCCAGGATTTGCCAGTGAGCTGCAATTCGTTTCATCCGGAGGAGAAAAGGGAACGCCCCAGTTCGATGCCAGACCCGATTTCGAAAAACCTCCCTCCGGCTTGTGAAAAATCTCATTCCCATGCGCGGACGCTTCGCTAGTGTCGCGTGAAACCCTCGAACATGGCGATCCTCACCGACCGAAAGACCCTCCGCGAATACGATGTCATCATTGTCGGCTCCGGCGCGGGCGGGGGCATGATGGGCATGCTTCTCAGCCTCAGCGGCCTCAAGGTCCTCATGCTTGAGGCCGGCCGCAACTACGATCCGGTCAAGGAAACGCCGATGTTCAACACCCCGGAGCAGGCCCCGCTCCGCGGCAAGGGAACGCCCGACCGACCCTTCGGCCACTACGACGCGACCATTGGCGGCGGCTGGAACGTCCCCGGGGAGCCTTACGGCGACAAGGCCGGCACGGAACACGAATTCTGGTGGTGGCGCTCCCGCATGCTGGGCGGCCGCACCAACCACTGGGGCCGCATCTCGCTCCGTTTCGGCCCCTACGATTTCAAGGGAAAATCCCGCGACGGCCTCGGCGTCGATTGGCCGATCACCTACGACGACCTCGCCCCCTACTATGACAAGACCGAAATGATGGTTGGCATCTACGGTTCTAACGAAGGCCTGGAAAACATTCCCGATTCCCCGCCCGGAGTCCTCCAGCCCCCTCCCAAACCGCGGGCTGGAGAACTTCTCACGAAAAAGCACTGCCGCGATCTGAAGATCCCCGTGATCCCGATCCACCGCGCGGTGCTCAGCGAGCCGATGGACGGGCCCAAGCTCGCCGCCAAGCTTTTCCCTGACAACCCGCTCGCCCGCAAACTCGTCGGAGCGGACATGACCAACCGGGCCGCCTGCTTCTGGGCGACCGATTGCATCCGCGGCTGCTCGATCCGCGCCAATTTCCAAAGCACCACCGTCCTCCTCCCTCCCGCCCTCGCCAGCGGGAATCTCGACATCATCACCGATGCCATGGTGCGGGAGGTTCTGATAGATGAGTCGGGCAGGGCCACCGGCGTCCACTTTCTCGATAAGACCACCCGCGTGGATTCCATCGCCAAGGCAGGCGTCGTCATCCTATGCGCGAGCACTTGTGAAACGGCCCGGATCCTTCTCAATTCAAAAAGCGCGCTTTTCCCGGATGGTCTCGCAAACGGCAGCGGGCAGGTCGGCAAGAACCTGACGGACTCGGTCGGCACGGGGCTTGGATCCCACATTCCGGCGCTGGAAAGCCTGCCGCCTTACAACGAGGACGGAGCGGGCGGAACCCATGTTTACACGCCATGGTGGCTCTATCAGGAACATGAGAAACTCGGCTTCGCCCGTGGCTATCATATCGAAATCGGTGGTGGCCGCCGCATGCCCGGAATGGGCTCGCTCGGAATCCTCGATGAGAAAGCACCAGGTGTTTACGGCAAGAAACTCAAGGAGGAAGCACGCCGATACTTCGGCGCAAGCATGGGATTCGCAGGCCGCGGCGAAATGATTCCCAACGAACATTGCTACTGCGAAATCGATCCGGAGCGCGTCGATCAATGGGGCATCCCCATCCTTCGGTTTCACTGGAAATGGTCCGACCACGAGATCAACCAGGCAACTCACATGCAAAACACCTTCGCCGACATCATCAGCTCGATGGGCGGGAAAGCCAATCCGCTACCCGGCAAGCAAGCGCTCAAGAAGCCCGGCGAAATTATCCACGAAGCCGGCACCGCCCGCATGGGATTCGACTCGACGGACTCGGTCGTCAACTCCTTCGGCCAGACATGGGATGTGAAAAACCTCTTCATCATGGACGGCTCGGTCCTTCCTTCGAATCCCGACAAGAACCTCACCCTCACCATCATGGCGCTCGCCTGGCGGTCCTCGGAATATCTCATCGACGGGTTGAAACGCGGAAACATCTGAAACCCACGTCACCATGCACGACCCATCACTCTCCCGCCGCAGCGTCTTCAAGCTGATCGCCGCCGCCAGCGCGGCCGGCATGTTGCCGAAGGACGCCGCCGCCCAGGCGCCGCTGCCGCTCACCCGCAACGTCAAGGACGCTCTCAGCGACCCGGATTTTCTCAATCCCGTCATCCCTTGGGAGAAGCCTCTCGTCGCATCGGAACTCGCGACACTCGCCGTCCTGGTCGATCTCATCCTGCCCGGCGACGACCAAACACCCGCGCCCTCCGCCATCGGCGTGCCAGACTTCCTCAACGAATGGGTCGGCGCCCCATATCGCGAGAACATCGAGGACTGTGACATCATCCGTGGCGGTATTGCCTGGATCAACACCCACAGCCATCGGGTACATGGCAAAATCTTCACTGACATTTCCGCAGCCGGTCAAACCGCGATCCTGGACAGCATCTGCGATCCGGCGCAGGCCCCGCCCGAGCTTGCCTATGGCGCCCGCTTCTTCAAAAAGCTCAGGATGCTCACTCTCGGCGGCTACTACGGTCACAGTAGCACCTGGAAAAGTCTCGGCTATGTCGGCAACATCCCCATCGCAGGCCCGTATCCGGGAGTGCCCGATGAGATCATCGAAATCCTCGGCGTCCGGGATGTGGTCTGACCACCCGTCAGCGCTCTAACAGCCAAGCCAGCATGGCATGGAAATCCGCTTCCGGAATCCCGTCCGCGAACGCCGGCGGCATCAGCGACAACCCGGTTTCCTTCCGGCTTGCGATGCTTGATTTTGGAATGCGGTGTTCCTCACCCGAGGCATCGACTAACAGGACTGCTTCACCGACTTCGCCCCTCGCCATGCCTGCCAAGGTGCGCCCGTCCGCCAACGTGAGCACATGCAGCCGGAAATGGGCGTCCACGTTGCGGTTCGGATCGACGATATCCTCGATCAATCTCGCGGCGCCGCGTTGGCCGATCCCGTCGAGTTGAGGTCCGACCACGGCACCCTCGCCGCCAATCGCATGGCAGGAAGCGCAATAGGTTCCGAACACCGCGGCACCGCGCCCGATCTCAGGCTCGGATGTTTCAAAAGAGGCCAGCCTTTCCCCGATCGCCCGATCGGTTTCCGCACGCATTTCCGGACTGATCTCCAAAGCTGGAAGAGGCGGCGAATGCGGCAGGTAAACCGACAGCCTGTCCCGCAGGACGACCGGCGCGGCGTAACGGAGCAAGCCGGCCAGATATTTGAGTCTGGATTCATCCGATCGAGGGGGGCCGAAACTCTCCGCATTCAGCAGGTCCGGCACGAATCCGCCGGCCGCCAGCCAGGCGTAGGCCGATCCGTTGTCGCCGTCGTGCATTTCAAAGACTACCAATTCGCCCTCATGTTGGCCGAGGTTCCACTCGATCCGCGCCGCGGCATCGTTGCCCGGTGGCTGCGCCCGGAACCACTCCTCGCCATCGTTCGCGGAAACCAAGCGTGCGAAATTACGGCCGTGATCCGCGGTTCCGGGCGGCCCGCCATGACCGCAGAGCCAAAAGCTTAGCTGCGCCGGAGCGGGAAAAGGTTTTGAAACAAGCACCCCTGTGCGGCGTTCGGCTTCCTCCCCCGGCTGCGGCAGGCTGGAGATCACTATCAATTCCCCGCCATTTTGCTTCGACCGTTTCTGAGTTCCCCACAATCCCTCATCCCCGGCAGTGCGCCACATCGGCTCAACTGCCACCGGCTGACGATCCAGCAAGGTGACCGCCAGCTCGCCGCCCCATCCCGTGAGTTCTGCGCCGGGCAACTCCCCACGCTGCGCCAGCCCGTCAACGATCGCCCGCAGCAAGTCCGTCTGCCAGAGAGGATCGTGCGGGGGATCGCCCCGGGCCGGTCCGACCAGTTCGCCGGCTGGAAGCATGCTCCCCAGATGTCTGAAAACGGCTTCGAGATCACCCAGCTCGCGCGACCCCTCCTTCACCCGGCCGAGCAGATAGCGGGCCGCTTCCTCAGTCGGGACGGCTCGAGCCAAGGTTGCGATGACCCCTTCGCTTTCGTCCGGCAGTGAAGCGGGATCAAGGTCCGCAAAGGCCCCCGGCTTCCTCAGGTGGTCGCGCAACGAGATGAGCAACTGATGCCGCAGGGCCGCATCCTCTTCCGGCGCCGCAGCCAATGCCGCGAGCATCGGAGCCACCCATTGCGTCCCATCCGCTCGGGCCAATGCCTCCGCGGCCACCCGCTTTTCGAAAGGATCGCCCTCCGACAGCCAATCCGCCGCCTGCCGCAACATCTTTTCATCAAGCGGTCCGGATCGCGCCCCGAATCTCATGCGCGCTACCGGATTGCTGTGATCTTGCTTGGCCGGACCCGCCTCATCCTTCTTCACGATCCGCCAGATTCTTCCCCGCTCCCGATCCCGCCCCGGATGGTCCAGCGGCACTTCGTAGTGACCGATGACGCTGTTATAGAAATCCGCCACAAACAAGGCCCCGTCCGGACCCATTCTCAAATCCACCGGCCGAAACCACGGGTCCCCGCTGACCAGGAAATCGGGTTCCTCATGTGCCGTCGGCGTACTGCCCGAGAAGGTCACGCGATCCCGGTTGATCCGAGAGGTCACGACGTTTCCTATCAGGATATGGTCGTTCCAGCGATCACCCCAGACATCCGAGTGCAGATAAACAATCCCACAGATACCCGTGGATCCGTGGTGATGATCTATCATCTGCGGACCAAACCCCAATCCTTCGTCCGGTTTGCCGAAACTCGGATAGACCGCGCCCGGCACCAATTGATAGATCGGGGCGCTGTGACAATCCGCGCTATAAAGATTTCCCAGACGATCCCACGCCAGACCGAAGGGGTTCACCTGTCCGCCCGTGAAACGCTCGACCCGGCTGCCATCGGGAAGAAACCGGAATACATTTCCCGAGTGCAACGTCAATTCGGTTCCCGGATCGCCTGGCGCCGCCCCTTTCAGATTCTCCGGCCTCACCCGGAATACGCTCGTGTTGCTGAAACCATGGGTCGCATACACCCACCCGTCCTGCCCCAGCCTGAAACTCGCGCAGTTCCCGTGCACATCGCGCTCCCATCCCAGCGGACCGAATAGAATCGTCCGCTTGTCGCAAACGCCGTCGCCATCCGTGTCCTCGAAATGCCAGATATTCGGAATGCTCCACGCAATGCAGCCATTGCCGTATGGCAGCACGCCGATCGGGATATTCAAACCGCCCGCAAAAACCGTCCGATGATCTGCCCGGCCGTCGCCATCGCGATCCTCAAGAATCAGGATCGCATCGCGGCTGTCCCTCACCCGCGTCCCCTCCCCATCCTCCCAGCGATCCCTGGGAGCCGCGTAGGGATATTCATACGTGCTGCTCACCCACAGGCGGCCTCTGCCATCAAATGCCAGGTTGATCGGCTTGCCGATCATCGGCTCCGCCGCGAACAGGCCGATCTCGAAACCGTCCGGAACTTCCAGTAGAGCCTGCTCCTCTCCCGGTTCCAATGGCTTCGATTCCCTCACCAGCGATGCGTCTTGCGCCGGGGACAAACAGGCCAAAGCCACCCATGCCAATGAAACGGCCACCAATCCCAATGATGATTTGTTAGAACACATATCGTTATCTTTTTTCGCGTCCTGCGGGCCAGTGCTTTCTTTCCATTTCCTCCACCTCCGCGTCGTCCAGCCTGCCCGGCTTGCGGATCCCGCGCCCTTCGCGCTTGGTAAGGCTGTCGCCCAACTCGGCCCGCGCCGCCTCGGCGTAACCCATCAGCTCGGCGACCTTTTCCGGGTGCCGGTTGGCAAGGTTCTCCGCCTCCGAGATGTCATTTTCGAGATCATACAGTTCGTGGCCGCTTCGCTTGTTTTCATAGGCCACCGGAATTCCGCCTTCCGCGCGCCGTCCCTGGGGCAGCGTCCGGTAGAGGTGTGGAAGAACCAATTTCCAGCGGCCATCGACCACCGCCTGGAGTTCGTTCTGATGGTAGTAAAACCAATAACTGTCATGAGGATTCACGGCTCCATCCTCACCCCCAATCAAGGGCCAGATATCCATGCCATCGATCTCGCGGGCGGGTAGTTCCGCGCCCACCAACCGAGCGAGCGTCGGAAGGATGTCGATGTTCATCGCCGGCGTTTCACAAACGGTGCCCGCGGGAATCCTGCCCGGCCAGCGCATGAGGCAGGGCTCGCGCACGCCCCCCTCCCAAACGGTTCCCTTGCCTTCCCTCAGGGGCCCGGCGGATCCGGCGTGACTGCCATAGGAAAGCCAGGGACCGTTGTCGCTGGTGAACATGACAAACGTGTCTTCGTCGAGCCCGTTGGTTTGGATCGCATTGAGGACTTCACCCACGGACCAGTCGAGTTCCGCGATCACATCGCCATACAAACCAGCTTCCGTCTTTCCAGCGAAGCGTTCGCTTACATAGAGCGGGACATGCGGCTGGGGATGGGGAACATAGAGGAAGAACGGCTGCTCGCGGTTGCGATTGATGAAGTCCACCGCCTTCGCGGTAATCCATGTGGTCAGCATGCGCTGGTCCGCCTCGTCGGCATTGCGGATCCAGCGGTTGCCGTCGATCAGCGGCAAGGGCGGAAAATGCTTCGCGGTCGGGTGCAGCGGCCACATGTCATTTGAATAGGGGATGCCGAAGAATTCATCGAAGCCGTGATTGAGCGGCAGGAATTTTTCGTGGTCGCCCAAATGCCATTTCCCAAATACCGCGGTCGCATAACCCTTTTGTTTCAGAAGTTCGGCGATGGTCGTCTCTTCGGGGTTGATACCGATGCGGCTGCCCGGACCGAGGGCGCCATTGATCCCGATTCGGTTCGAGTAACAACCGGTCAGCAATCCCGCTCGCGAGGCAGAGCAAACCGGCTGGGAGGCATACCATTGGTTGAACTTCCGTCCCTCCGCAGCCATCCGGTCCAGGTTGGGCGTCTGATACCCCTTCGCGCCGTAAACGCCGACGTCCGCATAACCTTGGTCGTCCGTAAAAATAATGACCACGTTTGGCAGCCTGTCCCCGGCGGCGGAACATAACCCTGTGGCCATAGCGACGATGATCACAAGACGGACGGCGCGGCGGATATGGAACTGTTTCATGAGTTTCTATGTCAGTGCGGCACAGCATCGCCACGCCTGATGACCTTGTCCTCCCAAACGGCCTCATCGGTGGATTTGTCATAGACCAGCACCCGGTGGGCGCTGTTGGGGGCAGGTGGCAGATCGCTTGATGGGACCCACTTTCGGTGGTCCTCCATCACGGTGGAATGCTCCGCGATCCCGGCAAGATTGGTCCACTCGTTCGAATCGTTTTCCATATCATAGAGTTCCTCGCTGCCGTCGGCATAGCGAATGTAGCGCCAGCGCTCGCTGCGGATGGCATGGTTGCCGGGGTTGTGGGTGGTGATCGCCGGACGTTCGCGCTGCGCATCCGCATTCTTGAGCTGCGGAACCAGACTGAGCCCCTCCAGATCATCCCGCGGCGCGAGCCCGCAGAGTTCCACAAGGGTGGGATACAAATCGAGCAGTTCCGCCGGCCGGCGGGTGCGCCCTCCTTCGTTCACGCCCGGCCCCGCGAATATCAACGGAACCCGCGCGCTACGTTCCCACAAGGTGTTCTTTCCGGATATTGCCTTCTCTCCGAGATGATAGCCATGGTCGCTCCACAAGACAATGACGGTGTTGTCAGCGAGTCCGGCTTCGTCAAGCGCGTCGAGCAGCCTGCCCACCTGATCATCCACAAAGCTGACACACGCGAGATAGCTGCGGGCGAGATTCCTCCATTCGTTGTTTTCCCTCAGCCACCTCAACCGCGGCTCGGGAAGCTGCCAATGCAGATACCATGAAAACTCGGGCGTGTCCGACCGGTCGTCGTCTTTGATCCGCGGCAGGACGCTGTCGTCGTCGGGATAAAGATCGAACCACTTCCGCGTGGCATAACAGGGCACATGCGGTAGGAAAAACCCCGCCGCGAGAAAAAACGGCTGGTCCTTCGGCGCGGTCTTGATTTGTTCCGCCGCCCAGGTCGCGACCTGATGGTCACCCTTGTCTCCCTCCTTATGGGGAAATGTCCCCCAATCCATCAGGGGATGATTCCCCATCGGCGTGGCAGCTATAAGTTTCTCCTCCGGTTTCACGCCGACGCCACCCTCCGGCCCCCAGACGTCGAATTCGCCGGCGCGCCCGGGACCGGGGTTGTGGTGATAGATTTTGCCGGCTGTGAGGGTGCGGTAACCGTGTTCCTTGAAATGCTGCGGCAGCGTCACGCGATCCTGCAATGCCGGAACGTTCCGGAACCATGGCGAAAGGCCATAGATGCCGGTGCTACCCGGGCGCAGACCGAGCATAAGGCTCGTTCGCGACGGATTGCAAAGCGGAGCGTTGCAGTGGGCATTGAGAAACGCCGTGCCGCGTGCGGCAAGGCGGTCGATGTGAGGGGTTTTCGCGAGCGGGTGCCCGCCGAAAGCACCGACCCAATCGTTCAAATCGTCAATCGCGATGAAAAGGACGTTGGGCTTCTTCTCTGCTGCAAATGAGACGCCGCCAGGCAAAAGGAGCAGAGCCGCGATACAGGAAAGAATGGGTTTCATGGATTTGCAGGATAGAATTTTACACAAACTCAGCCATCATCCCCACAACCCTTGAAGCAATCCGTTCTCCGGGGTCACCAGCGGGAATTTCACACTCATTTCATGGCTGTCGATTCCCGCCATTTCGCGTAGCGCGAGGTGGATGTGCTCGGGGCGAACCCGTATCCCCTTCTCACCGTCGCAGGCAAGAGTTCCTGGATGAATGGGAATGCTGAACTGTCCCTCGTCGGTGGCTCCGATGACACGGTTGCCGCGGATTCCATGACCCATGAACATGATCGATCCGATCGACCAGTGGTCCTTTCCGTTCCCTTTGTTATATTCCGGAGTCCGGCCCATTTCGCTCTGGATCACCACCACCAGCTTGTCCCGGATCTGCAACTCTTCCGCCCGTCTCATCAGGTAGGCAATGCCCGCCAGGAACTCCGGGATCAATTTCATCTGGTCCGCGTCGTTGTTGGCGTGGCTGTCGAACTGGCCGATGGTCAGATTGGCGGAAACGCAGACACCGGCTTTGAATGATGCGAGGGCGATCTCCGCCTGTTGGTATAATCGGTCTTTGGGAATCTCCGCAGGGATGTAAGGAGTCACCCGCTGCAACGCTTTCGAGTTTAGCTGCGCCGCATACAGCATGCTCTCCGCCCGCTCAATGCGAGGGAGAACCTTTTTTGAAACGGCGGCGTCCATTTGCTTTCCGAGTGTCCGCTCGATCCGGTCAATTACAAAATCGTCGTGATACGGATGCCGGATGTTTCCCGATATGCTGTCGGCGTTGGCGACCTGCTGCAAGGAGGGCAGATAAGGAATTCGCGACATCGCCACCAGGTTGCCCGTGTTCGAATAGTTGCCGAAGGTCAGGAAAGAGAGCGGGCATCCGGACCCCTTGCACGCAGCGACCAGCGCCGCGAACGTGGGGTAGGCGAGACTGTCGAGCTTGCCCGTCGCCATGTAACGCGCTCCCGGAGAGTGATTGTTGACCGAGTAGTCGATCCCGTTCATGACGAGCAACTCGCCGCCGAACTCGCCGAAGAATTCCTCATTGCTCATCCCGCCCTCGATGTGGGCCGCATTCGGGGCGTAACTGATCTTTCCTTCCGTCAGAATATCACCTTCCTGATAGAGCCGGTTGATGCCGCCTACCCCTTTTGGATCCATCAAATAGCTGGTATCCCAGCCGCCGGACGCGTTGAAAACCACGTAATACGGCCCTTCGTACGGTGGTGGTTCCGCAGACTCCGCACGACTCTCGCCGGGCAGCCAGACCGGGGCTGAAACGCCAAGGCCCGCCAGGCCGCAAAGCCTCAGGAAGTCGCGTCGCGATGATGGGCCGGATTTGCTATTCATACAGAAATTCTCGTTGCCGCAGGAGATAAGTGACGACCGCGCGCCAAGCGCGGATGGTATAATTCGGGTCCTCGATCCGGGACTCGCCTTCCGCCCGGCAGAAATAGCTTTCAAGCGGATCGATGCCCTCCGTTTCCCGGGCGTCATGGACAATACCCGAGAACAAACCATAGGTCAGGGCGACCTCGGGACTGTCCGCGGCATCATTACGACCCAAGATGAGCTGATGCAAATGCATGATCGCCTGCCGGATGCGCCCGTCGGACACGGAAGATTCTCCGGGCAGGACTTCCGGTTCGATGTCAGGGAAAAGCCGGCGTTGTGCGGGATCCGCGGCGAAGTCCGCCCCCACGTTCTTGCAGGCGACCTCATTGGCCAGCGTGCGCTGGATCGCACCCATGGCCCCACTGGGATCGGCCGCGCGTTCCGTCACTTCATTGGAATCGATGCCGCCATAGAGAATTGCGAACTGAGGATCATGCAGCCGACCCCAGGGTTTGCCGAAGATCGCCACCACCTTCCGCTCGAGTTGTTCGGGTCCGAGCATTCGCACCAAGCCGATGTCGTCCAACTCCGCTTGCCGCCCGGGATTGGCAGCCGCGGCCAGCAATCCGTCCGCCCGATAGAAATCGGAGACGATCCAGTCCTTGAAAACCTCCTTCAGGTTGAAGTCCTCCCGGGCGAAGCGTGCGGCGATCCGCCCGATCTCCTCGCGCTGGGCACGATAGGCGTTTTGCCTGGCGGCAAATAAGGGATCGTCAATCACCTTG
Organism: Verrucomicrobiales bacterium; assembly: GCA_038256845.1. Classification (GTDB taxonomy): domain Bacteria; phylum Verrucomicrobiota; class Verrucomicrobiia; order Verrucomicrobiales; family Akkermansiaceae; genus Luteolibacter. The sequence continues at coordinate 11,102 of JBBSJY010000026.1, forward strand.
GGTGGCAGCAGGGCCTTCCGACCGGTTAGAACATAATAGACATGCTCCACCATCGTGGCGGCGAAGCGCGGGTCGGACGTTGTCCGCTCACCCAGCCATTGGAGGGCGCGCCAGCGTTCATCCGCGGGCAATGTTTCGCCCTCGAAGCCGGCATCGAAGATATCCTCATACCAGCCCTCCTTGCGGGGGCCGAACACCCCTTCGAACCGATAGTAATCCTGATAGAGACCGGCGATGGGATCCAAGGTCCGGTGGCATACCACACATTCCGTCGCCTGCATCGTCGGGACTTCATATTTCGCGGTGACCGCGGCGGCATCGGAGACCCGCGCAGCCAGTTCCAAAACATCCACCCCGAGGAAATGTTGGTAATACATCCGCGCCCGCAGCCGGTTCCGGTTGGTCTCGGTGGTGGGATAGCGGCGGAGGTATTGGAACATGCCCAGCATCCCGGCGTGAGGATAATAGCCGGTGGCAGATTCCTGGTGGTTCCTGCCCTCGCGGTTCCGAAGCGCACTCAGCCGGACGGGAACGTATTCGAAGGGATCATCCGGATCCTTGAAACGATCGCGGAGCGCATCGTAGTTTCCATAACCCCGCGACGTGTACGGAGAAACCATGATGTAATCGGCCGTCACGATCTCGGTGAAAGGCCGATCGTTCCGCACGATGTGCTTGATCAGCTCGAGGGGTTCCCGCAGCAGCGCCTCGCGGTAGTCATCGGTGAGCTTGTAGCGGGCCTTCCTGCGCTCGTCCTCATCGGCGATGTGATCCAGATCGTGTTCTTGCGTCCAATGCCGTGTCTCGCTGAAATGTTCATAGGAAAGTGCGGTCTCCGCGCCATCGGCGTATCCGCGGACAAGAAAGATATCATTGAACGCCTCGGCCAACCGCTCGTAGAAGGCCTCATCGTCCATCACCCTATCGAGCACCGCTTCCATGGCGTCGAGCCCCCCATTCTCCACCATCGCGAACTCGGCGGCGGTGGGAAGGCGACCGGCCAGCGACAACGTCACACGCCGCAGCAATCTCCGGTCATCGAGCATCGCGATGCCCTCGAAGAACGGCGGCGCGTCTGGATCCTCCTTCGTTTCCTCCGGCACTCCGCGCGAGATGGCATCCATCCTGCGGACGAAATTTTCCAACACCCGATAGCCAGTAGAGTCCGCCTTCAGCACGTCCTCCCCCCCATGCTTCAAGCCGCCGACCACCTTCAGAAGCAATCGTGACCGGTCGTCTTCGCCGCGGAGGGCTGCCATCCGGGTGAATGCATCCCGATTGTGACGGGCGGCGCCCCCTCCTCCGGGGTTGGCATCCCGCGACGGGTCCAGAAGGACAAAGTCGCTGTCTTCGGCATCGCCACCGGCCTTGTGACAGTCGATGCACGACTGCGAGGCGACCTTGGTCCAGACCTCTTCATGGGAAAAAGTGTCCGACGACACGCAACCGCCATAGGCCGCGGCGCCCGGTTCTTCGCCGGCGTTGACCCCTTGCAGAAGGACTGGCAGCAGCAAAAGCGGGATCGGCGGAAGGTGGATGCCGAATGGATTCATCAGAGGCAGGACTCGCGAACCAAACGTTAGCAGACGGACGAACATTTCATCACCGAAATGGATGGAGACCCTTGGATTCGCGAAAAGTGTCCCGTCGGGGCGGCGGTTCCCCTTCCCCACCCGGCATCCTCCGTGCTTAGTTGTCCGGACGCATGACCGACCCCGCTGCCACTCCAACGCGTGAACAACTCCGCCTCGAAGGCTTCGAACTCATCGATGAGCGGCTGGATTTCCTGATCGGCTGTCTCCGGGACGCGTTGGAAAGCAGCGGTGAAAGCGAACTTCTCGCCTATTTGCCCTGGTCAGGCCCGGAACCGGAAGGCAGCGCCGCGCCAGAAGGCCTGCCGCAGCTCTACTCGATGGCGTTCCAGCTTCTCAACATGGTCGAGGAACGGGTGGCTGCGGAAATCCGGCGCGAACGGGAAAAGGCGCTTGGCGCGGAGTCGATCCGCGGGCTCTGGCCGCGGGCGCTGCGTCACCTCCGAGCCATGGATCTCGGGCCGGAACAAATTCTCGACGTCCTCCGCGATGTCCGCGTGGAGCCGGTGCTCACCGCCCACCCGACCGAGGCGAAGCGCTCCAGCGTCCGCGAGCGCCAGCGCGCGCTCTACGTGGAGATGGTCCGAAACGAGTATCCGAAATACACCGACCGCGAACGCCGCCGCATCCGCGAACGGGTGGTCACGATTCTCGAAACGCTCTGGCGCACCGCTGAAATCCACTTGGTCCGGCCCGACATTTCCAGCGAGCTGAGAAATGCGATCCATTATCTGCGCGATCTTTTCCCCGCCGCGATCAACCGGCTCGATCTCCATTTCACCGAAGCCTGGCGCGACGCCGGCCTGCCCTTGGAAACCCTCCGCTCCGCCGGAAACGTCCCGCATCTCAGGTTTGGCACCTGGATCGGCGGCGACCGCGACGGCCACCCGCTCGTCACTCCCGCAGTGACCGAGCGCACACTCGAAGCCCTCCGCCAGGCCGCATTCGAATTGCTGCAGCGTGAACTGCGGGAACTCTCCTCGCAATTGCCGCTCTCCCGCCACCTCACGCCGGTGCCGGAAGAATTGCAGACGCGCATCAACGAACTTTCCGCCCTCGTCCCGGCGGAGGACGACGTGAGGGAGTTTCTCGAACGCCATGAAGAGGAACCGTGGCGCCAGATGGCCGGACTGATGGCGATGCGCCTGCGCGAGCAAGCGCGGGGAAAAAACGGTTACGCCAACCCGGAACAGGTGAAGGACGATCTGGATCTCCTTTCCTCCACCCTTGCCGCAGCCGGCTGCCACATGCTTGAGGAAGAGGCGATCCGGCCGCTGCGGCACAAGCTGGAGATGTTCGGCTTCCATCTGGCGACGCTCGATGTCCGCCAGAACTCGGAATTTCACGACAAGGCGATCTGCCAGTTGCTGGAGGCTGCGGGAGTCGAGGATGGTGGGAATTACGCCAGTTGGCCGGAGGAGCGGCGGGTCGAATTCCTCAACAAGGAACTCTCTTCGCCGCGTCCGTTTCTCCACGACGGACTCAGGGTCGGACCCGAGGCGGACGACGTGCTCGACACCTACCGGGTCCTCGTTCGCCACCGTCGCACCTGGGGATCGCCGGGTCTTGGAGCGTTGATCATTTCGATGACCCGACAGCTTTCGGACCTGCTGGGTGTCTATTTGCTCGCCCGCGAAGCCGGTCTGATGGAGTGGCACGGGTCGGGCCTTGTCTGCCCGCTTCCCGTCGTTCCGCTTTTTGAAACCATGGACGACCTCGACCGCTCGCCCGGGATTCTGGCGTCATTTCTCGATCATCCCATGGCGCTGGCTTCGCGCGACGCATCCGGCACCGCCAGCCAGCAGGTGATGCTGGGCTACTCGGATTCCAACAAGGACTGCGGGATTCTCGCCGCCCAGTTCGCCCTCCAGAGGGCCCAGGGCGCGCTGACCCGCGTCGGCCTCGAACGGCAGGTGAAATTGTGCTTCTTCCACGGCCGGGGGGGCACGATTTCCCGCGGAGCCGGACCGACCCATTGGTTCATGGCCGCCCTGCCGCACGGCGCGATGAGCGGCGGCTTCCGGATGACCGAGCAGGGGGAAACGATCGCCCAAAAATACGCCAATCTCGCCAACGCCACCTTCAACCTCGAGCTCCTGCTCGCCGGCGCAGCCGTGACCACCGCCCGCCACCGCCATCAGCCGGCGAAAGAAGACCCCTGCGAAGCATTCATGGCTGACCTCGCCGCCACCAGCCAGGCGGCGTATCAGGAGCTTCTCCGTGCGGAGGGTTTCATCGATTTCTACCGGCAGGCCACGCCGATCGACGCGCTGGAGCATTCGCGCATCGGCTCCCGTCCGGCGCGCCGGACGGGAAAGAAAGGCCACTCCATCGCCGATCTGCGGGCGATTCCCTGGGTTTTCTCATGGACCCAGGCCCGCTATTACCTGCCGGGCTGGTTCGGAGTTGGCTCCGCTCTGGAGAAATTGAAAATCGCCGACCCCGATGGCTTCTCGAGGCTCAGGGACGCGCTCCCGCAATCCACTTTTCTCAGCTACGTCCTCACCAACGTCGAAACCAACCTCGCCTCCGCAAACCTCTCCCTCATGCGCGACTACGCCGGACTCGTCGAGGACAAGGGATTGCGGGAGAAGTTCCTGGGGCAAATCGTCGGCGAATTCGAGCTCACGCGCCTCCACCTGGCCGATCTGCTGAAAGGCGAAATGGCCGCGCGGAGACCGCGCATGGCCAAGACTCTCGGCATCCGCGAAGCCCCGCTGCGGGTGCTGCACCAACAGCAGATCGCTCTGCTCGGCGAGTGGCGCGGGCACCTTGTCGCCGGGCGGCAGGAGAAGGCGGACTCGTTGCTGCCACGACTTCTCCTCTCGATCAACGCCATCGCATCCGGTCTGCGGACGACCGGCTAACACGTCATTTCACCGCCGCGAAACGCGCGCTGACCGTTTCCCAGTTCACGATGTTCCACCAAGCGGCGACATAATCCGGGCGGCGGTTCTGATAGTTCAGATAATAGGCATGCTCCCAGACATCCAGCCCTAACAGGGGCGTGCCAAGCTCGTCCACGATGCCTTTCATCGCCGGATTGTCCTGATTGGGCGTACTGGTGATTTTGAGCTCGCCGCCGGTCTCGATCAGCCAAGCCCAGCCGGAGCCGAAGCGGCTGCCCGCGGCTTTGGCAAACTCCGTCTTGAAACCCTCGATCGAGCCGAACGCCGCGCTGATTGCGGCGGCGAGTTCCGCCGATGGCTTGCCACTTTTTTCCGCAGGCGCGAGGGTCTTCCAGAAAAAATCGTGGTTCCAATGGCCACCGCCGTTGTTCCGCAGGGTGGTTCTCAGGGAATCATCCGCCACCTCGGACAGCCCGGCCAGGAGCGTTTCCAGCGGCCGGCCGGCAAGATCCGGCGCGCTGCCCAATGCCGTATTCAGGTTGTTGATGTAGCCCGCATGGTGCTTGCCGTGGTGGATTTCCATGGTCTGCGCGTCGATATGCGGCTCAAGCGCGTCGAACGGATAGGGAAGAGAGGGCAGCACGTGCTTCGATTCCGCGGCGCGGGAGGCGGCCGGCAGCATCACCGCAGTGGCCGCAAGGGTTCCGAGTTTGACGAATTCGCGGCGGTCGATGTTTGGCGTTTTCATGGTGGGGCCTAGATAGATGCTCGATACCATGAAATCAAACCCCGACCTCAATCCCCGATGGAAAAGCCGGAGGATTCCAGTGCGAGAGCGGCAGCGCCGATGATGCCGGCCTCATGACCGAAGGTCGCGGGCAAAATCATCAGATCGTCTTTGAACGGCTCCGAAAGCTGCGAGAACAGGTATTTGGTGAAGGGCGTGAAAAGCAACTCGCCCGCACGCGCCACCCCGCCGCCCAGAATGATGGCCTGCGGATTGAGCAGCCAGCAGCAGTTCATTGCCGCGGTGGCGAGCATTCTCGCAATATCGTCCCAACAGGCGAGGGCCACCGGATCCCCGTGATTGGCCGCGGCCGCGAGTGCGGCGGGAGTACATTCCTCAAGATCCTTCTCAATTCCTACCGCCGCGTAGGCTTCGCGGGCGGAAACGGCGATTTCACCGTTGCCGACATAGTCCTCCAAGGCCCCCATGTTGCCGTAGTGGCCGCGCCGCCCCCGATAATCGATCGACGTCTGGCCCACTTCCCCCGCCGCGTTTCTCGCGCCGCGCACCATCTGGCCATTCACGATGATTCCGCCGCCCACACCGGTTCCGAGCCCCATACAGACCAAGTTCTTCAATCCTCGGCCCGAACCCCTTTTCCATTCGGCGAATGTCATGCAGTTGGCGTCGTTTTCCACGAAGACCGGCATGTCCGTCAGTTCCGTCAAAAGGTGCTTGAGCGGCACCGAGTTCCAGCCCGGCACATTGGTAAGGTTGTGGATGGTGCCCCGATCGAAATCGATAAATCCCGGCATCCCGACACCCAGCGCCGACACGCTGGGGTGGCGGGCCTTGAGCTCGTTCACCGCCCGGGCCATGGATTCGATCAGGTCGTCCGGGGTTTTGAAATCCTGGGTCGTGATCGGTGGTGCCGGATCTATGATGTTACTTTGGTAAACGACGCCGGCCTTCACCGACGTCCCGCCGAAATCGACGCCTATCGCGAGGGGACAATCACTCATTCGTGCGGCATTGGTAGCCACTCGAAAAATAAATGGCACGTTTTTTTGCTTGGGAATCGTCAGGAAAACACGCGGCACGCGATCCGGCGCAGCCCATCGAGGGTCAGATCGGCGTCCACTTCGTCGATTTCCAAGACCCCTCGGGCGATCAGCGCCGCATCCCCGCCCGTCGCGATGATCCGCGGCTTCCCCTCCATCTCGGCACAAATTTTCTCCAGAATCCCCCGCACCAGCCCCCGATAACCGAAAACGGCCCCCGAACGCATCGCGTGCTCGGTGGATTTTCCGATGGCGGTCGAAGGCTCCACCAGATCGATCGGGGGTAGCAAGGCCGTCCGGGTGACGAGATAGCCGGTCATTGCCCCGAGTCCCGGGGCAATGACTCCGCCACAGTACGCCGGCGCCCCCGAAATCACGTCGAACGTCACCGCCGTGCCGAAATCGATCACGATTGCCGGGGCTCCATGGCGGGCATGAACTCCGGCGGCGTTCGCAAGCCGGTCGGCGCCGATCTGGGCGGGCAATGGATAGTCGATGCCGAGCCCGATCGGGCTCCGGTGGTCGAGTTGGTGGAGCGGGCAGCGGGCGCTCAGATAGTCAGCAAGAATTTCAGCGGTCGCCGGCACCACCGATCCCACCAATGCCCCGTCGAAATTCACACCCTCAAGCAATTCGGCAATCGATTCCTGCCTCAGATCCGCCGTCGCAATCACTTCGCGCCACAAATGCAGTTCCCGCTCGTCACCGAGAGCGAACTTGGTGCGCGTGTTGGAGTTGTCGACGAGGAGCCACGCCATATTACCAGCGGGATGTGGTGAAATACTTTGGCTCCGAATCTTGAATCCGGAGTGCCCGCCCGCCCGCATCCCTGATCTTCAGGGTCCCGTCGTTCAGACTGAGGTCCAGGTCCCCCGCCAAATCTGCCTGTTCCAGCCAAAATCGGAGCCATAGGTCGGAGATCGGCGGGTCGGGAGGGGAAAAGGTGGTATCAGCCGGTTCCAACCTGCGTCCGGCCGAGGTCACCAATCGGACAGGTTTTTCGAGATCATGGCGCTCGTCGGACTTGATCCTCAGATGAACCACCAGCCAGTAATTGGAATGGTCCCTCGTCACCTGCACCCCCACCACGCGGCTCCGCGCACCCGGATCCGGCTGCCACTGGTAGGGCCGCAACCAACTCCATGAGGCAAGGGCCGCCGCGATCACCAGCAGGATACCCAGAACGAGGCGGACGGTCTTGCGCTGCACGGTTAGAGAGGAACCGCAACGCCCCGCCCGTGCAAACGAAAACGGGCGGACCGTTGCCGGCCCGCCCGTGGAGATCTGGAATTCAGATTTCCAATATCAATCGTGCACGTATGCTTCTTGCCCGTGCTCGCCGATATCGAGACCTTCGGCTTCCTCTTCGGGACTCACGCGGACCCCCATGATCATCTTGATCGCGAAGAATACCACGCCGGAGAAGATGAAGGCGAATCCGTAAACCGAGACGATGCCAATGATCTGGGAGACCAATGAGATGTCCCCGTTGTTGCCGTTGAAGAACGGAAGACCCACCGCAAAGGTTCCCCAAATGCCCACCGTGCCGTGCACGGAGATCGCACCGACCGGGTCATCGACTTTCACCTTGTCGAGGATGATGACGGAGAACACCACGATGATTCCGCCGATGAAACCCATGATGACGGCCGCCCATGGACCGACCGAGTCAGCACCCGCGGTGATGGAGACGAGGCCCGCGAGAATGCCGTTGAGGGCCATCGAGAGATCGGGCTTCTTGAGCACGATGAACGAGGTGAGCATGGAGCCCAGCCCGCCCGCAGCAGCGGAGAGTGCGGTGGTTGTGAATACCAGCCCGAGCGCGCCTGGATCGGCGGAAAGCACCGAAGCGCCGTTGAAGCCGAACCACCCGAACCAGAGCAGCAAGGCGCCGATGGTGGCCAGCGGCATGCTGTGACCCACAATGGGCTTGATCCCACCGGCGAGATACTTGCCGGCGCGAGGGCCGAGGATGATCACCGCAGCCAGTGCGGCCGCACCGCCGAAACCGTGGACCACGGTCGATCCGGCGAAGTCCTTGAATGCGGCATCTCCGCCGCCAAGCTCGGAAAGGAAACCGCCACCCCAATGCCAGGAGCCCGCGATCGGGTAGCCGATCGCCACGAGGATCGTTCCGAAAAGCATGAAGCTTGGCAGTTTGATCCGCTCTGCCACCGCACCCGAGACGATCGTCGCCGCGGTCGCAGCGAACATCGCTTGGAAAATGAAGTCGCCGTAGGCGGTCATCGCCAGCGCCAGTCCGCCATAGCCCCAATTGTTTTTGGAGGGATCATCAAGACCGGAAATTGGCCCGTTGATTCCAAGGATCCCTGTGATTTGCCATGAACCGTCCGGGTAGTGGGTGTTGAATCCGATGGCGGCGTAGGTCAGCAGGCCCATGCAGATCACGAACACGTTCTTGAACATGATGTTCACCGTGTTTTTCTTCTGCGTCAGACCCGCCTCAAGGGTGGCGAAGCCCAGGTGCATGATAAACACCAGTCCGGCACCGATGCAGGTCCAGAGCATGCTGACCGCGAAGAAATCAAAGGCAGGCGCGAATTCCGCCCCGTACTTCTCCACCATCTCCGTGTAATCGTCCACCGGCCCCGCCTCTTCAGCGGCCGCGGCTTCGGGGGCGGCTGCCACCTCCTCGGTCGGGGGCGGGGTCGGTTCATCCTGCCCGTGGGCGGGAAGACACAACGGGACTGCTAATAACGTGATTGCCGCAGCCGTTAGGGCCCGCACTTGATTGATGTATCGACTGGTCATGGTGGTCAGGGTTGATCGGATGTTGCACTGCCCGTTCCCGACGATTCCGAATCCCGGGGGCAGCGGCTGGCGGAAAAGCAAACGTCGTGCCAAATCCCGATCCCGACCCGCCCATCCCGTATCCGACTGATTCTACAAAGGGTTACGAACCCCGCCATTGGGCTTGCCAAGGCCAATGCCGGGCCCTACATCGTCGCCCCATCGGAGCGCAACCTCCTTTTCTCATCCAAATTAAGGCTCGACAACTCCTTCGGAAATGTGAAGTAATTCGCCTCACGAAGAGTGGCGGCTCCCTTTGGGCGCGAAAAGACGCTGATCTCCGGGACGATCCTGCCTGAGCTCCCCATGGCGAAGTCAAGGACACAGCAGCAACCGATAACCAAACAAACACGATGCACAACTACTGCAAAACCATTGGCGCCTTGGCCGCTGTCTCCGCCCTCGCGGCCGGCACAGCCTCGGCAGAAATCGAAGGAGAAGTTCACGTTGGATATTCCACCGAATACCTCTTCCGCGGACTCGACCTCGGCGACGACCTTGTCGAAGCTGGCGTTGACGTCGCCTACGAGACCAACGGCTTCGGCCTGAGCGCGGGCGCTTGGTACGGGAGCTTTGAAAGCCGCGACAGCTTCGACGATTCGATCGATATCGACGAACTCGACCTTTACGGCGAGGTCTCGAAGGATCTGGGATTCGCGACTCTCGGTGTCGGTTATATCTATTACTATAACATGGGCAACGACAACACCACCCTCTTCGGTCCCAGCACCGAAAATTTCGCTGAGGCGTATGTCTCTCTCTCCCGCGACTTTGGTTTCGCCCAAATCGGCCTGACCTACTTCCATGGCGTCAAGGGCGACAACGACGGCTACAGCGAACTCACCCTCGGCAAGAGCTGGGAAATCAATTCCTGCCTCGCCGTCAATCTGAACACCGCCACTGGATATCTCGTGGAGCAAGGCCAACTCGGCCATATCACTGCGAAGCTCTCGCTAGACTACAACTTCGCCGGTACCGCCAAGCTGTCTCCATTCATCGCCCACTCCTGGGCATTGAGCGACGACAACGACACCGTTTACTTCGGCTCGAAGAACCAGCTTGTCGGCGGCGCGATGATCAGCGTCGGCTTCTAAGCCTCAGCGCTCCAAAAGCATCCATTTACAACAGGGCGGTCGCGAAAGCGGCCGCCCTTTTTTGATCTTCGCGCCGGGATGGTATGGCGGCTGCTCTCCTTGGTATGACGTTTCGTCGATTTGTTCACACTCGGACCGGACGGACGCAAGCTCCATATCCCATGAAAACATCCCCACGCCTCATCGCCCTCGCGGCGGCGCTCTGCGCCTTCCCCTCCGCCCTCCACGCCGAGCCATTGAAAATCGCCTACTCCGACTGGCCCGGCTGGGTCGCCTGGGAGATCGCGATCCAGAAGGGCTGGTTCAAGGAAGCCGGCGTCGACGTCGAATTCTCATGGTTCGACTACGTTCCCTCGATGGATGCCTATGTGGCCGGCAAGGTCGACGCCGTTTGCATGACCAACGGCGATGCTCTCGTTACGGGGGCGACCGGCAAACCCTCCGTGGGAATTCTGATCAACGATTACTCCAACGGCAACGACATGATCGTCGCAGCCCCCGGGATCGAGGATATCAAAGGGCTGAAAGGCAAAAAGGTGGGTGTGGAGGAAGGCTTCGTCTGCCACCTGCTGCTGCTGACCGGTCTTGAGAAGAACGGTCTCACGGCAAAAGACGTCACGGTGGTGAACACCCCCACCAACGAAACTCCCCAGGTGCTTGGATCGAAGGCGGTTGACGCGATCGGGGCCTGGCAGCCGAACTCCGGCCAAGCGCTCAAGGCCCTCCCCGGCTCCACGCCCGTGTTCACCTCGGCGGACGCGCCGGGAATCATCTACGACCTCCTTTTCGTTTCACCCGAAAGCCTTGAAGCGAATCGCGCCGAGTGGCAGAAAGTGGTCAAGGTTTGGTATCAGATCGCCGAGTTCATCAAGGATGAGGAGAACATCGATGAGGTGACCAAGATCCTTTCCGCCCGGGTCGGTATCAAACCGGAGGAATACGAACCGCTCCTCAAAGGCACCTACATTCTTTCGCGCGAGGAAGCTCTGGAACGCTGGAAGGAGGCGGACGGACTGGGGTCGGTCTACGGCTCGACCAAATACGTCAACGACTTCAATCTCAAGTTCGGGGTCTACGAAGACAGCCAGGATTCCTCCAAGTATCTCGATCCATCGTTCACCAAGGCTCTTGCGGCCCCCACCGAGTAAGTCGCCCTCGGTCAAAAACCATCTCCGACGAAGAGCCCGATGGCCGCGCGCTCCCAACCCTCGAAGTGGTTTGCCGTCCGCCGGAACCTCGATCCCGGTCGACGGCTGGCCCTCACCGCCTTTTCCTTCCTTCTGCCCATCGCCCTCTGGTGCCTCGTATCCTACATTCCCTGGATCTGGCACCCGGACGTGAAAATCGAACTGTCCGCCGACCGCGAGGAAGTCACGACCGTTTTCACCGCCGGTGATCATGTCAGCAAGGACTACTTCCCGACTTTCGTCCAAGCCGTCCGCGATGAAAATGCAGCCGTGGTCGCCGCCCGCGAAGCGGGAACCCCCGAAACCGGCGCCAAGCGCAAAAACCAGAAGCTGCTCCGCCAGATCGCGCCCCTTTCGGTCGCCAACGGCTGGCTCGAACGCAACGACGAACAAAACGACGCCGTTCTCTACAGCATCTGGCGCGATCTTGCGATCGGTGAGAAGGTGTCCGAACACCCCGATCTCAGCGACGAGAACCTCTCGATCATCCGCGAAAACTGGGCGCGGCTGTCCGCCCTGGCACCCGGGTTCTCGTTCAAGACCCTGCCAGACGAACCCCTCCTGAAACTCATCCCCCAGGGCAAGCCCGCCAATCCCTCCTACCTGCCCGCGCCCCATGAAGTCCTCATCACCGGTTGGCACGACTTCACCTCGGAACCTGCCAACGATGCTCCCTCGATGGGAGAGCGCTTCAAGGCGTCCTTGAAAATCATTTTCCTCGGCTTCTTTTGGGCCTGCGCCGTCGGCCTTCCGATCGGCATTCTCTGCGGAGTCTTCGATTTCTTCTCGCGACTCTTCGAACCTTTCGTTGATTTTTTCCGTTACCTTCCCGCCCCGACCTTCAGCACCCTTCTGGTCGCCGTCCTCCTCGCTGGCGACGCGCCAAAGATCGCTCTCGTTTTCATCGGCACCGTTTTCCAACTCGTTCTGGTGGTTTCCAAAACCACCCGGCTGCTCGACAACTCCCTCTTGGAAGCCGCCCAGACGCTGGGGGCGAAGCCGCGGCAGATCATCACCCGGGTGGTGATTCCCGGCGTGTTGCCCAATCTTTACAACGATCTCCGGATCCTTCTGGGCTGGGCTTGGACCTGGCTGGTCATTGCCGAACTCATCGGTGTGAAGAGCGGACTGACTGAATTCATTGAAACCCAAGGCCGTTTCCGCAATTTCGACCGCGTCTTTCCGGTCATCATCATGATCGGGGTCACCGGCTTCATCACCGACCAGATCCTCGCGCTTCTCCACGGCTTGCTTTTCCCATGGGCCGGGAAATCCCACCCGTTCTCCCGCGGACTCGCCTCATTCGTCACCTCTCCGTTCCGCTTCGTTGCGACCGCCGCCCGCGCGCGGGCCGCCGCGGATGCCGCCCGCGCCGCCAGCCGCACCTCCGCGCCCTGAAAACCGCTCCCGCCGCCATGCCCTCCCTCGATCTCCCCAGCTACCGCGAGCAAAGTTCCGAAGTCGCCGATCGCTTTTCCCGACTCCGCCAACGCGAGATCGCACTCGAAGTGCGTGATCTCACCAAGCGTTTCGAGACACCTCGCGGCAGCATCACCGCTCTCGAAGGAGTCGCCTTCCAAGTTCACAAACGCGAACTGCTCAGTGTGATCGGCCCCTCCGGTTGCGGAAAATCCACCTTGGTCCGGATCCTCGCCGGCCTCGAATCCGCTACCTCCGGCGAGGTCCGCGTCTACGGCCAGCCCGTCTACGGCCCCGGCCGCGACCGCGGCATGGTGTTCCAAAGCTATACGCTCTTCCCATGGCTCACGGTGAAACAGAACGTCATGTTCGGTCCCAAAATCGCCGGCACCGCCGACACCCACGCGGAGAGCGAAGCCCGCCAATGGATCGAACTCGTCGGCCTCAGCCAGTTCGAGAACGCCTACCCTCACCAGCTTTCCGGCGGCATGAAACAACGGGTCGCCATCGCCCGGGCCCTTGCCAACCAGCCGCGCGTTCTGTTCATGGACGAGCCCTTCGGCGCGCTCGACGCGCAGACACGCTGCCAGATGCAGAATTATCTGTTAGATATCTGGAAGAACGTCGACATCACCATTGTCTTCATCACCCACGATCTCGACGAGGCGGTCTTTCTCTCCGACCGCATCCTCGTTCTCGACGCGAACCCCGGCCGTGTCCGCGAATTGATCGAAGTCCCCGTCAAGCGCCCCCGGAGCAACGGCCAGATCATCGAGCCCTCGTTCCTCGCGACTCGCAAGCATATCGATTCGCTCATCCATCCGTCTCAGGACGCGGGCCGCGAGGAATTTCCAGTTCTCCGCTTCACCAAGCCTGATCCCGACATCCTCTGAGCGGGAATCGCTTTTTACCACTCCCGGCACGACTGACCCTTCCCCCTTCATACTTTTCCATCAATTCTCATGAACCAAGATCCATCACCTGCCACGCTCCGCGACGAACTGAAATCCCGCGGCGTCAAATACTGCATCGGAGCCTATGTCGATATCCACGGCGTGCCCAAAGGCAAGGTGGTGCCGATCGATCATTTCGAGGACTTCGCCGCCGGCTCGGAACTTTACACGGGCTACGCCCTCGATGGTCTCGGCCAGCTTCCCAACGACGACGAAATTGCCTCCGTGCCCGACCTCACCCGCGGTCTGGTCCTGCCGTGGAACCCGGAAATCGCCTGGTTTCCCGCCGACAACACCTTCCACGGTGAACCCTATCCCATCAGCACCCGCGTCGCCCTCAAACGCCAGCTCGAAGTCGCAGCCGATATGGGCTTTGGCATGAATCTTGGCATCGAATGCGAACTCTTCGTCGTGAAATATGGTGAGGACGGCAAGCTCTCCATCCCCAATTCGGACGACAACCTCAACAAGGCCTGTTATGATATCAAACGCTTCCTCGACCGCTACCCGTGGCTGGACAAAATGGCGACCGCGATCAATGGGCTCGGCTGGGATCTTTACTCGATGGATCACGAGGACGCGCATTCGCAGTTCGAGTTTGATTTCAAGTATGCCGACGCGCTCACGATGTGCGATCGCTACGTCTTCTTCCGCCTGATGGCGAAGCATTACGCGGCTGAAGAAGGGCTGCTCGCGACGTTCATGCCCAAGCCGTTTGCCGACAAGACCGGTTCCGGAGCGCATTTTAACATGTCCCTCTATGACAAGGAAACCGGTGCCAATCTTTTCAAACGCGATCATGCGGACGATCCGCGCGGCCTCGGCGTCAGCGAACTGGCCTATCAGTTCATGGCCGGCGTGTTGCGGCACGGTCCCGCGCTCTGCGCCGTTTTCGCCCCTACCGTCAACAGCTACAAGCGTCTCGTCCGCCAAGGTCTGATGAGCTATTACTCATGGGCTCCGGTTTTCAACTCCTACGGCCGCAACAACCGCACCAACTCCGTCCGCGTGCCGATGGCCGGAGGACGCTTCGAATCCCGCAATGCCGACGCCGCCTGCAACCCTTACCTTGCGGGCGCGCTGGTCCTCGCCGCCGGTCTGGAAGGTATCCGTGAGAACCTCGATCCCGGTCCTGCCCAAGAGGACAATCTTTACGCCCTTTCCCCCTCGGAACTCGCCGCCCGGGGGATCTGCGAGCTCCCCCGCAACCTTGACGAGGCCGTCACCGCCTTTGCCGCGGATCCCTTCGTCGAACGAACCCTCGGCTCCGAGCTGCGCAACGAATTCGTGAAATACAAATCCGAGGAATGGCGCCAATATCACCAGCGGGTCAGTCAGTGGGAGGTTGACACTTACGCGCGGCTGTTCTAAGCCATTCAAGACTCCTCCCTGAAACAAGCTCCGCACCGGGGCGGTAGGATTTCAAACGGAGCATGCGCTGGTTCTTCATTCCATTTCTACTTTCGTCCGGCCTCGCCTCAGGGATCGGGCCGTCGTTCTCGCGGGAAATCCAGCCGATTCTCTCGAACAAATGCTACTTCTGCCACGGCCCCGATGAAGCGAAACGCGAGGCCGGCTTGCGGCTCGACACCTTCGAAGGCGCCACCGCGGCGTTGCACGAATCCACGGGTCACGCGATCGTGCCCGGCGATCCCGCCGCATCGGAACTCATCCGCCGGGTGAAATCTAAAGATGCGGACGTCGTGATGCCGCCGCCGGATTCGCACCTGGTGCTGGACGCTGCCGAGATCACGCTCTTGGAGAAATGGATCCACGCAGGCGCCCTCTATGAAACTCACTGGGCCTTTGCCCGTCTTCCGGAAGATGTCCCGGTCCCCGCATCCGGAGAATCTCAGGAAATCGACCGCTTTGTACAGGCAAGACTCACCCTCGAGCGGCTCAAACCTTCGCCGCCCGCTTCCCCCGAACGTTTGCTGCGCCGGGTCACATTCGATCTCACGGGACTTCCTCCCACTCCGGAAGAGATCGCCGAGTTCGACCCCGCCAAGTTTGGAGAGGCCGTCGACCGGCTTCTCTCATCGCCCCATTACGGCGAGACGATGGCCCTCCAATGGCTGGACGCCGCACGCTATGCGGATTCCTATGGCTACCAATCCGACCAGCTCATGCCTCAATGGCCGTGGCGGGACTGGGTCATCCGCGCCTTCAACGACAATCTGCCGTACGACCAGTTCCTCACCTGGCAGCTCGCCGGCGACCTGCTGCCGGACGCCACCCGCGACCAGAAACTCGCCACCGCGTTCAACCGGCTCCATCGGATGACCCAGGAAGGCGGTACGATCCATGAGGAAGCACGGATCGAGGGCGTCGCCGACCGCGTTCATACGATGGGCACCGCTTTCCTGGCACTCACCATGGAATGTGCGCGTTGCCACGATCACAAGTATGATCCGATCACCGCCCGCGACTACTACTCGCTCGCCGCGTTCTTCAACTCGATCCCCGAGCGCGGAGTCTATGGCCACCAGGACATAGTTCCCGGCCCCGCGCTGCTGCTGCCAACGCCGGAACAGGAGGAACAGATCCTCGAAGCCTCCGCGGCCGTATCCAACGCGGAAGTCGAACTCGCCGCCATGTTGGCCAGTCCCGGTCGCCCGAAACCCGAAGGTGAGCCAGCTCATATTCCGGGGCGGGTCGCCGATTTCGATTTCCACCCGTCCGATGAACCGGATCATTCGTCCGACAAGGTCGGCGGAGCGCTTGCTGCGCTAGGCGGTGTGACTTTGGTGGACAGCCCGACTGGCACGGCCGTCCGATTCGATGGCGATACCGGAATTTCCATTCCCGGGCTCCTCGAATTCGATTGGCCCCAATCGTGGACGGTCGACGTCGTTTTAAAAGACTCCGTTGCGAATCCGCAACCCGTCATCCTCTGGCACCGGAGCTTCGGAACGGACGCGGGTTACAACGGGATCGAATGCCTTCTCGCCGGCGGCCGGATTGAAGTGCGCCTGGTCCGCGATTGGCCCGGCTCGGCGGTCGGGCGGATCACCGGACCGGTGATCGGGAAAGACCGGTGGCACCGCGTCACCATTACCTGGAACGGCTCGGGACGGGCGGACGGTCTTGCCATTTACACGGACGGAGTCCTCCAATCGAGTCGCGCGACAGCGGACAGGCTCCGCCAGAGCATCACGACGAGGAGCCACGGAGACGGGACCTTCACGCTCGGCGAGCGCTTTCGCGATCGGGGATTCAGCGACGGCGAAATTGACGCTCTCTCCGTTTTTCACCGTCCGCTAACGCCCGAAGAAGTCTCCGAGCTTTCTCATCCGGACTCGGCCACAGCGCCGATCGGGGAGGTTGATCACGCGGCCTTTTCTCCGGCTCTAGAAACAGTGCGGGGCAAGCTGGCGGCGGCCAGGCAGCGGGTGGTCGACTTGGAATCAATGGTGCACTCCGTCGCAATCATGGAAGACACCGCCACGGCGCGCGAAACATGGATCCTCGGGCGCGGCGCTTACGATGCGCCCCGAACGTCGGACAACCTCGTCACCCGGACCACCTTCGCGCAGACTCTGCCTCCCTTCACGGACGATCACCCCCGCGACCGCCTCGGTCTCGCCCGCTGGATGACGCACCCGGATCATCCGCTGACCGCTCGCGTCTTCGTCAATCGGGTCTGGCAACATTTCTTTGGCACCGGCCTGGTCGCCACCTCGGATAACTTCGGCCTTCAAGGCAGCCCACCGAGTCATCCTCAATTGCTCGACTGGTTGGCCCGGGATTTCGTTTCCAGCGGATGGGACATCAAACGGCTGTGCAGGCGGATCGTCCTTTCCGACACATACCGGCAGGATTCCAAGCCAACTCCCCGGATGCTGGAAAGAGATCCGGAAAACATCCTGCTTGCCCGCGGTCCCGCCCATCGGCTTGGCGCGGAACCGATCCGCGATCTCGCCCTCGCCGCTGCCGGAATGCTCGTCCCCCGGATCGGAGGCCCGCCCGTATATCCCTACCAACCGGGCGAGGACCTCTGGCGTGAATCGAATTCGATGTCGCCCGCCTACGTGCAATCCACCGGCGAAAACCTCTTCCGGCGTTCCATCTACTCGGTATGGAAGCGCACCGCACCCCTGCCCAATGCCCTTCTATTCGATGCCGCGGGTCGCGAAACGTGTGTGGTGAACCGCAGCAGCACGAACACCCCGCTCCAAGCATTGGTCCTGCTGAACGATCCCCAGTTCGTGGAACCCGCCCGGGCGCTTGCGGAACTTGTCATGAAAGCCCATCCCCACGATCCTTCCCGGCAGATGGATTTCGCCTTTCTACGCCTGACCGGCCGACGCCCGGATTCAGCCGAGTTTGAAGTCATCATGCGGGCCTTGCAGCACCAACATGAGATGTTTCGCGATCGGCCCGAAGAAATCCATGCCTATCTTGCCACCGGAACCATCCCCCCGGATCCGACCCTGGATCCGTTGGAGCTCGCCGCGGTCACGGTCATTTGCCAAACCATCCTGAATCTGGACGCTGCAATCTGGAAACGTTGATCCATGGACCCATCCGAATCACTTGCGGTGACACGCCGGCACTTCTTCAAGCAGGCTGCCGGCGGTCTCGGAGGAATGGCGCTCGGCTCCCTCCTTGGGGAACAATCACCGCCGACGTCCGATTTTGCGCCCAAGGCGAAACGGGTGATCTATCTCTTTCAGGCGGGCGGGCCATCCCAGTTCGAATTGTTCGATAACAAGCCGCTCCTACGCGAACGAAACGGCGAGAACCTTCCTGACTTCGTGCGGGCCGGACAGCGCCTCACCGGCATGTCCGCGCAGCAATCGTCGATCCCTCTGGCAGGTTCTCATTTCAGCTTCGCTCGCCATGGGAAATCCGGAGCGGAGGTTTCCGAACTCCTTCCTTACACAGCGAAGATCGCCGATGAGATCTGCATCGTCCGCTCGATGTTCACGGAAGCAATCAATCACGACCCCGCGATCACTTTTTTCCAAACCGGCTCGGAGCTCGCCGGACGTCCCTCACTCGGTGCCTGGCTTTCCTACGGGCTCGGATCTGTGAACGAAAACCTGCCAGGCTTCATCGTGTTGGTTTCGGCAGGACAAGGCGACCAACCGCTCTACGCGCGACTCTGGGGCTCCGGTTTTCTCGACTCGAAGCATCAAGGGGTCCGCTTCAGGCCAGGCAACGATCCAGTGCTTTACCTAAGCAATCCCGACGGGATCTGCCGATCCGGCCGCCGGACAATGCTCGACAGTCTCTCCGAGCTCAACCGGATCCAATTCCAGAAGGAACTCGATCCGGAGATCGAATCCCGCATTTCGCAGTATGAAATGGCGTTCCGGATGCAGACGAGCGTGCCGGCGGTCACCGATCTGAGCGAGGAAACGGACGAAACCTTTGATCTCTATGGGGAGGACAGCCGGAAGCCCGGGACCTACGCCGCCAATTGCCTGCTTGCACGGCGTCTGGCCGAGAGCGGCGTGCGTTTCATCCAGCTTTACCACCAGGGCTGGGATCATCACGGCGGACTGCCCGCGGGAATTCGCAACCAATGCCTCAAAACCGACCAGGCGTCCGCCGCGTTGGTCCTCGATCTCAAGCGTCGGGGATTGTTAGAAGACACGCTGGTCATCTGGGGCGGCGAATTCGGCCGCACCGCCTACTCACAGGGCGCCCTCACCGAGAACAACTACGGCCGCGACCACCACCCCCGTTGTTTTTCCATCTGGATGGCCGGCGGCGGCGTGAAACCCGGCCTCACCTACGGGGCCACCGATGACTACGGATACAACATCGTGGATGCAGAGGGAAACCCGATCTCGCCCGACAAACACCGCTACCACCCCGGGGCGGTACACGTCCACGACCTGCAGGCGACGCTGCTTCATCTGCTAGGGATGGATCACACGGCCCTCACCCACGTCCACCAAGGCAGACGTTTCCGACTGACCGACGTGCATGGACACGTGGTCAAACCGCTGTTGGCCTGAGATTTGGTATGAAATCCATGTGCCTTTTTCATACCTTTGGCGCGTCCGTTGCTGCCACAGGAGTGTGTCCGCACCTGTCCTGATCGAATCCCTCGCCTGGCCTGAAATCGCCAAACTCCGGGACCACCACGGCGGTTTGTTGCTGCTCCCGATGGGAGCCACCGAGCAACACGGCCCGCATCTGCCGGTGGCGATGGACACATTGTTGGTAGAAAAAGTTTGCCACGCAGCCTCTAATATAACGGGTGTCCCCGTTCTTCCGGCGCTGCGCTACACGGTATCCCAAGGCCACACCGCCAAATGGCCAGGGACTTTCTCCCTCCGTCACGAAACCTTCATCGCGACCCTCAACGAGATCGCCGACTGGGCCGCCGCAACCGGCTGGAAACGGCTCCTATTCGTCAATTCCCATTTCGGGAATGACGCCAGTGCTCGCGTCGCGGTGGATATGATCCGGCTGCGGCATATTGGAAAATTGCAGATCGGACTCCTCCACGTCTTCCAGCTCAGTCCCGAGATCTGGCAGCAATACACGGCCGATGCCAGTGATCTCCATGCCAACAAGGCGGAGACCGATCTCATGCTTCACCTATTCCCACGTCTGGTGCAAATGGACCGACTGGAGGCCGCAGACGATCCGGATCGCACGGCAGGCACCGTCTTTTCCCATCCCGTTTCCCAAACCAGCCTCAACGGAGTCACCGGCGAACCGTCCCGCGCCTGCGC
>JBBSJY010000027.1:0-31203 GCA_038256845.1 Verrucomicrobiales bacterium
CCATGATGCGTTTTTCCACACTCATAAAGCATCCGGCAGACTGGATGACCGGCGGCCCGGGAGAGCATGGGGCGGTGCTGACCTCGCGCATCCGGCTCGCCCGGAATCTGCGGGACCATCCCTTTCCGGGCTGGGCGAAGCGCGAGCAGCGTGCCGCCGCCTTGGATCTCATGCGCCCGGCGGTGGAGTCGCTTCCCGCGATGAAGGACGCGTTTTCCCACGAGCTGGGGGACCTTTCCTCGGTGCAAAAGCAGGTGCTGGTGGAACGCCACCTCATTTCCCGCGAACATGCGGCCCGCGGCGACGGTTCCGGCGCGGTGATCGAGAGGCGCCAGACTTTCAGCCTGATGCTCAACGAGGAAGACCACCTCCGGATGCAGGCAATCCGGCCGGGCTTGCAACTGACCGCCGCATTCGAGGCGCTTTCCGCTCTCGATACCGAACTGGAGGAGTCTCTGGAATTCGCTTTCGATCCGACCCTCGGCTATCTCACCACCTGCCCGACCAATCTCGGCACCGGCTTGCGCGCTTCCGCGATACTCCATTTGCCCGGACTCGTCCTCAGCGATCAGATCGGCCAAGTGCTCCAGGCGGTCAATAAGATCGGCCTCGCCGTTCGCGGCCTGTACGGAGAAGGCACCGAATCGTTGGGTAACCTCTATCAGATTTCCAACCAGTCCACGCTGGGGGAAAGCGAGGAGTCCATCATCCGCCGGCTCGAACGGGTGATTTCCCAAGTCGCCAACCACGAGCAGAACGCGCGGGAAAAGCTGCTGGAGGACGATCCGGAGATGGTTTCCGACAAGATCGGACGCGCCTACGGGGTTCTGCGCCATGCGCACATCATCGACTCCAAGGAGGCCCTCAACCACCTCTCACTGCTCCGGTTGGGTGGCAACCTGGGATTTTTCCCGCCGGAAACCGCGATGCGCTGCGACTCCCTGCTGATGGACATCCAGCCGGCCCACCTCCAGCTCCACTCCGGCCGGAAGCTTTCACCCGAGGAACGGGACTCGATCCGTGCGGAAATCGTCCGGTCCTGTTTGCAATCCCTTGAATCCCCTGATAATCATTTGGCAACAAATGAAGGAAAGAATCCTCAAGACCTTCCCAACCCTGGCGACGAATGAATAATTTCACCCCACGTGCCCAACAGGTCCTCGCGCTGGCCCGCAAGGAAGCTGATCGTTTCAACCACTCCTACGTCGGAACCGAGCACTTGCTGCTGGGCCTCATCAAGCTGGGCCAAGGCGTGGCGGTCAACGTGCTGGAACGGATGGGCCTGGAGTTGGAATCCGTCCGGATGGAGGTGGAGAAGGAGGTTGGCTCCGGCCCGCCCCAGAAATCGACCGGCAACATTCCCTACACGCCGCGGGTGAAAAAAGTGCTCGCGCTCGCAAATAAGGAAGCCAAGGCGCTCAACCACTCCTATGTCGGCACCGAGCACCTGTTGCTCGGTTTGTTGCGAGAAGGAGAGGGGGTCGCCGCCCGGGTGCTGAAGCGCCTCGACGTGGATATCCAGCGCACCCGCAACGAGATCCTCGCGGAAATCGATCCGAATTTCTCGCCCGAAGATCACGACGACGATGACGACGAGGAGGAGGATGGCCCCTTCGAAGACGAAGGCCCGGCCCAAGCCGAAGCCGCGGAGACCGAGGGCAAGACGAAAACCCCGGCCCTCAAGGCCTTCGGACGCGACCTGACCAAGATCGCCCGCGATGGGGGGCTTGATCCGGTGATCGGCCGTGAAGACGAGATCGAACGGGTGATCCAGATCCTTTGCCGGAGAACAAAGAACAATCCCGTGCTCATCGGCGAAGCGGGAGTGGGCAAAACCGCCATCGTCGAGGGCCTCGCCCAAGAAATCGCGAGCGGCAACGTGCCCGAGATTCTCCGTGACAAGAAAGTTATCACCCTCGACCTGGCGCTGATGGTCGCCGGCACCAAATACCGCGGTCAGTTCGAGGAGCGCATCAAAGCGGTCATGGATGAAATCCGGAAAGTGAAGAACGTGATTCTCTTCATCGACGAGCTGCACACCATTGTCGGCGCGGGTTCCGCCGAAGGGGCGATGGATGCCTCCAACATCATCAAACCCGCGCTCAGCCGCGCGGAACTCCAGTGCGTCGGCGCGACCACCCTCAACGAGTACCGCAAATACATCGAGAAGGACTCCGCGCTCGAGCGTCGTTTCCAACAGGTCAAGGTTGAGGAACCTTCCGTCGAGGACGCGATCAAGATCTTGCAAGGCTTGCAGGAAAAATATGAGAGCCACCATAAGGCGAAGTTCACCCCGGAGGCCATCGACGCCTCGGTGAAACTCACCTCGCGCTACCTTACCGCCCGCTATCTTCCGGACAAAGCGATCGATGTGCTGGACGAGGCGGGTGCGCGGGCACGAATCGGGACGATGACTCGCCCGCCTTCGATCAAGGAGTTGGAGAAAGCCATCGAACAGATCAATCGCGACAAGGTTGCCGCGATCGCCGAGCAGGATTTCGAAAAGGCCGCCTCGCTGCGCGATGATGAAAAGCACGCGAAGAAGCAGTTGGAAGAGACGCTCAAAAGCTGGCGGGCCACATCCGAGGAAACCATCGTCACCGTCACCGACGACGATATCATGTCAGTCGTCTCCAAGTGGACGGGCGTCCCGCTCCGCCGGATGGAAGAAAAAGAGACCGAAAAACTCCTCAAAATGGAGGACGAGCTGAAAAGCCGCGTCATCGGCCAGACCGAGGCGGTGGTCGCGATTTCCAAAGCGCTGCGGCGCTCGCGCGCGGACCTGAAGGACCCCCGCCGGCCGATCGGTTCGTTCCTTTTCCTAGGCCCCACCGGGGTGGGCAAAACCTACCTCGCCCGCAATTTGGCGGAGTTCATGTTTGGCGACGCCGACGCGTTGATCCAGATCGACATGTCGGAGTACATGGAGAAGTTTACGGCCAGCCGACTGATCGGCTCGCCTCCGGGCTATGTCGGCTATGAAGAAGGCGGCCAGCTTTCCGAAGCCGTCCGCCGCCGGCCATATTCGGTGGTTCTCTTCGACGAAGTCGAGAAGGCTCATCCTGACGTGATGAACCTGCTGCTCCAGATTCTGGAGGAAGGCACCGTCACCGACTCGCTTGGACGAAAGATCGATTTCCGCAACACGATCATTATTATGACCTCCAATGTCGGGGCCTCGACCATCAAGCGCCAGACCACGCTCGGTTTTGGCGCGATGAGCGAGGATCAGGCGGATTTCGAGGGCATGAAGGCCAAGATCCTCGAAGAAACGAAACACTACTTCAAGCCGGAGTTCCTTAACCGTCTGGATGATCTGGTGGTTTTCCACATGCTGGAGAAAGACGACCTGAATCAGATCGTCGAATTGGAAGTGGCGAAACTGATCAAACGTCTCCAGGAAAAGGATATCACCCTCACTCTCACCGAGGAGGCGCGGGAACTTCTCGCAACCAAGGGATTCGATCCGGCCTATGGTGCCCGCCCGATGCGTCGCGCCGTGGAGAGATTCCTCGAAGACCCGCTCGCCGAATCTCTGCTTCGCGGCGATGTCAAACGCGGCGATCATGTCGCCGTGGTGAAAAAGGCGGATGTCGAGGAATTGGATTTCAGTTCCCACAGACCTGACGGGGCCGCCGAACCGGATGAGGCGAATGTCTGAAGAATCGGGAGATTCGACCACGGGCCGGTGGATTGATGCCGCCCGCTGACATCCGCTCTCGGGTAGGGCGTTCGGTGGTTTGCCGCGCCGCGAGCTGACAGCTCGACTTGCGATTTGATCGATAGCGATATCACCGGCTGAGTCACCCGCGCGAGTGGGAATGTGTCTGCGAAGTGGAGGGTACCGGAGGATTTCGGGCGTGACCGCCGGACGGGCTTCGGGCACCTTCGGCGACATGCCAAGTTTCGATCTTTTCGAGGAGAAAATGAAGGGCGCCGGGATGGGGGACGCGGCGATCCGCGCCTTCCGACGCAATTACGAGTCGCTGATGCGCCGCGAATCCGGACTCATCCCGGAGGATGCGATCGCGCCGGTGGAGAATATCACATCGGCCTCTACCATATCCGCGGAGGAAGCAGCGGATCCCGCGTTGCTGTCGCAGGCGGTGGTGATCAAACTCAATGGCGGATTGGGCACCGGAATGGGCTTGCAAGGGCCGAAGAGCCTGCTTTCCGTGCGTGACGGAGTGACTTTCCTCGACCTCATGGTGAGGCAGGCAATGGACTTGAGGAAAACCAGCGGTGCACCTGTTAGGCTGCTGCTGATGAACAGTTTCAGCACCAGCGGCGATACCTTGGCCCACCTTGGGCGTTATCGTGGCGAGGGGTTTGCCGACGCCGCAGAAGTGGAGCTGATGCAGAACCAGATTCCGAAGATCGATTCGGCGACGATGGCACCGGTGGAATGGCCGGCGGATCCGGGCCTGGAATGGTGCCCGCCGGGTCATGGTGACCTTTACCCGGCATTGGTGGGAAGCGGTTGGCTGGACCGGCTGTTGGATGAAGGAATCAAATATGCCTTCGTCTCCAATTCGGACAATCTCGGAGCCATTCTTGATCCTGTGATTCTCGGTCATTTCGCGAGATCCGGTGCACCGTTTCTGATGGAAGTGACCCGGCGCACCGCAGCCGATCGCAAAGGCGGTCATCTGGCCGTCCGAAAATCGGACGGAAGGCTGCTGTTACGCGAAGTCGCGCAATGTCCGGAAGCGGACGTCGAAGCGTTCCAGAACATCGACCGCCACCGCTTTTTCAATACCAACAACCTTTGGTTGCGACTCGATTTGCTGAAAGAACAACTCGCCGCGGACGACGGTGTGCTGCCTTTGCCAATGATACGCAATAACAAGCCGGTCGATCCCCGTGACAAGAGCTCGCGACCTGTCATCCAGCTGGAAAGCGCCATGGGAGCGGCGATCGAGTGCTTCGCTGGCTCGGCGGCGATCGAGGTGCCCCGCAGCCGTTTCGCACCGGTCAAAACCACTGCCGACCTGCTGGCGCTCCGGTCCGATGCCTACGAAGTTCTGGAGAGCGGCCAGGTCCAGCTGCATCCGGAGCGCGAGGGCGTGCCCCCCCACATCACCCTCTCGGACGAATACAAATTGGTCGAACAGATCGATGGTCTGGATTCGCCGGGCCTCCTCCGCTGCCATTCGCTTTCCATATCAGGGCCGGTGGAATTAGCCAAGGGGGTGGCATTTGCCGGTGTGGTCGAGGTGATCAACCCTAGTGGCAAAACGCAAACGATTGAGCACGGTAGTTATAGTGACGAAACGATCCGATGGTAAGCTGAGATTCCGCCACTCCCTTAATTTACACAAGTTTTGACCGCTTGGTCTTGCCAATCGGCCGGAGGGTCCCTAAGCCCTCCCGCGCAATGGCAAGTATCGGTCCCTTTACCTTTCCTCGCGACGGCTATGAAGCTGTCATTTTCGACTGTGACGGCACTTTGGTGGACTCGATGCCGGCCCATTTCGAGGCCTGGTGCGAGGCTCTGGCGCTCTACGGCGCGGGAGGGGTTTTCCGCGAGGATGTTTTTCATGCGATGGGCGGCAGACCCACGCGAGACATCGTGGTGGACCTCAATGACGAATACAATCTCAAGTTGGAGCCGGAGGCTGTCGCTCTGGCCAAGCGGGAGGCGTTTCTGAGGCGGTTGAACGCGGTCACTCTGATCGATGAGGTCGCTGCTTTTGCCGAATCGCTGCGGGGCAAGATGCCGATGGCCATCGCTACCGGAGGGTCGCGGATGGTGATCGAAAAAACGCTTCAGATTGTCGGCGTTTCCGATTGGTTTGACGAGGTGGTCACCGCCGACGATGTGAAAGAAGGCAAACCTGCTCCGGACATATTTCTTCGGGCGGCGGAACTTCTCGGAGTGTCGCCCACGAGATGCCTGGTGCTGGAGGATGCTCCGGCCGGGATTCTGGCCGCCCAGCGGGCTGGCATGCAGGTCGTGGCGGTGCCATCGCCGCTGCTATCGGCAGATGCCTGAGGCGATTCCGGCGAAAATCCTCCGGCTGCCGGATTCGCTCTTGCGCGGTGGGGGGAGGCTCTATTGACTCCGCCATGGCGGAGATTTCACTGGGACTTTCATTCGACGACGTCCTCCTCGTGCCCGATCTCAGCGAGGTGCTTCCGGGTGATGCGGATCTTTCCACTCATGTCACAGCGGAAATTCCGCTGCATCTTCCGGTCGTTTCCGCCGCAATGGACACCGTTTCCGAGCATGATCTGGCGATCGCTTTGGCGCGCGAAGGGGGGATGGGCGTGATCCACCGGGCCTGCCCGATCGACGAACAGGCGGCAATGGTCTCCCGGGTGAAGCGCTCGGAAAGCGCGGTGATTCAGAAGCCGCTCACGGTTCGGAAGGATGACAGCGTCGAACATGTCCGTTCGGTCATGCTGGCTAACGGCTTTTCGGGGTTTCCCGTGATTGACGCGGAGGGTCGCCTCGAAGGCATGGTGACCGGCCGGGATGTCCGCTACCTGGACCGCCACGATGCGAAAGTGGCGGATGTGATGACACCTCGCGACCGGCTGATCACCGCTCCTCCCCAAACGAGCCAGGAAGACGCCCGCCGGATCCTCTACCAGAACCGGATCGAGAAGCTTCCCCTGGTGGATGATGCGGGCCGCCTCATCGGACTGATCACAGGTTCCGACATCGAGAAACGGATCACTTTCACCAACGCCGCAAAGGACGCAAACGGCCAGCTCCGATGCGGCGCTGCCGTGGGGGTGGGGCCGGACTGCTTGGACCGCGGGCGGGCAATGATCGACGCCGGCGCCGATGCCCTTTTCATCGATGCGGCCACCGGCCACACCCGGCGGGTTCTGGACGTGATCACGCAGCTCCGGGGGCTATCCGACCGTCCGGTCATCGCCGGAAACGTCGTAA
The DNA here is from genome assembly GCA_038256845.1 of Verrucomicrobiales bacterium. Classification (GTDB taxonomy): domain Bacteria; phylum Verrucomicrobiota; class Verrucomicrobiia; order Verrucomicrobiales; family Akkermansiaceae; genus Luteolibacter. The sequence goes on from JBBSJY010000027.1 coordinate 6,902, forward strand.
CCGAGCAGGGTGCGCGGGATCTGGTGGCAGCGGGTGCGAGCGCCGTGAAAGTCGGGGTCGGCCCTGGCTCCATTTGCACCACCCGCGTGATCGCGGGGGTGGGGATGCCGCAGTTCACGGCCATTCAGAACGTCGCGGATCATTGTCGTGAAAATGGCGTCAAGGTGATCGCCGATGGCGGAATCCGTTACTCGGGTGATATCGTGAAGGCGCTGGCGGCGGGGGCCGATCTGGTGATGCTGGGCTCCCTCCTTGCGGGGACCCGGGAAAGCCCCGGCCAAACCGTCCAGTCCCAAGGCCGGAGATTCAAAACCTATCGGGGCATGGGATCGATCGGAGCGATGCAGAAGGGGGCTGGCGACCGCTACAGCCAGAACAGTTCGGGCAAACTTGTTGCCGAAGGAGTCGAGGGACGTGTGCCCTACAAGGGCCCTCTTTCGGATGTGATCTTCCAACTGATGGGCGGACTCAAATCCGGGATGGGATACGTCGGGGCGTCGTCACTGGCAGAGCTCCGGGCACGCGCAACTTTTACCCGGATCACGGCGGGTGGGCTGCGCGAAAGTCACGTCCACGATGTGGTCATGACCGAGGAACCCACCAATTACCAGCCGATCAGCTGATGATGAAAGACCTTCTGAAAACCACGGCCTACCGGCTTGGGTTCAGTCTCCGGCGCCTCCGTGGAGTAAGGAAAGCCTCGGGAGAATCGGGACCTAGAGTCATCGGAAACGATGGTTCCGCACTGATGGCCGCCATTCATGCGGTGGATCCGTATGACGGTTTCAAATATGGGGAAATCCTATCGGACGAACAGGGATGGGGAAGCGGCTCGCCGGCATTTGGCATTCTCATCGAGCGGTTGAAACCGTCCCTCGTCATCGAAGTGGGGACATGGAAGGGAGGCTCCGCCCTCGAAATGGCGCGGCATTTGGACCGGTTGGGGCTGGATTCAAGCAGAATTCTCTGTGTCGACACCTGGCTTGGTGCGTTGGAAATGTGGGGTGATCAGAGCGATACCGACCGCTATCAATCGCTGCAATTGAAACACGGGTATCCGCAGTTATACTATCAATTCCTCGCCAACGTTTGCCACCGGGGGGCTCAGCAAAGGATCATTCCATTCCCGTTGCCTTCGGCAACCGCGTCCCAGTGGTTGGCGCTAAGGTCCGTTCGAGCGGAACTGATCTATGTGGACGGGAGTCACGAGGAAGAGGATGTCCATGCCGATTTGGTGGATTATTGGGATTTGCTTGCTCCGGGCGGAATCCTCTTCGGGGATGACTACAGTTGGACCGGTGTAAAATTGGCGGTGGATCGTTTCGCTTCGGAGAACGGTCTGCGACTGGAGCACCTCGAAGACAAGTGGCTCTTCTCCAAACCCTCTTGATTTGATCTTATGCATGACCGTCAACACGTCGCCGTTCTGGATTTCGGCTCCCAATACACGCAGCTTATCGTCCGCCGGGTGCGCGAGCTCGGCTTTTTCGCGAAGCTTTATGCCATCGAGGATTTTCCAAACATTGGCGAACCCGGGGCAATCATTCTTTCGGGCGGTCCGCGCAGCACCAGCGAGCCGGACGCGCCGGATCTCGATTTCGATCAGTTGATAGAATTCAAGGTGCCTGTGCTGGGCGTTTGTTATGGCATGCAATTGCTGAATATCAAATTTGGCGGCACCGTCGAGTCGAGCAACCGCCGGGAATATGGGCCCGCGGCCCTGTTTCCCGAGGAAACGAGCGGTATCTACGAAGGAGTGACCGAGGGATCGCAGGTTTGGATGAGCCATTCGGATACGGTGAAAATCATTCCCGACGGTGCCCGTGTCCTGGCGAGAAACCAGCACGCGATCCCCGTGTCATTGCAATGGAACGAACTTTTTTTTGGCATCCAGTTTCATCCCGAAGTCACGCACAGCCACCAGGGCCTGCGCATTCTGCACAACTTCCTGCTCCAGGCGACCGACCTGCTCCCCTTCCGGATCGATGACTTCAAACGCGAGCTCATCGAGAGCATTCGCAGCCAGATCGGCGACAAGCAGATCGTTTGTGGCGTTTCGGGCGGGGTGGATAGTACTGTGCTCGCCGTACTTCTGAACGAAGCTGGCGCGAAGGTCCGTGCGATCTTCGTCGATCACGGGCTGATGCGTAAAAACGAGGGCGACGAGGTGCGCAACAATTTCCACCGGATGGGCGTGCCGATCGAAACGGTGGATTGCTCGGAGCGTTTCCTCGACGCCCTCGCCGGTGTCGATGATCCGGAGAAAAAGCGGGTGATCATCGGCAATCTGTTCATCGACGTGTTCTGGGACTCGGTGGGCGACGCGGAAATGCTGGCGCAGGGAACGCTTTATCCGGACGTGATCGAAAGCGCGTCCAACGCGAAGTCCAAGGCGTCAAAGATCAAAACGCACCACAACCGGGTGGACCGGATTCTGGAACTACAGGCGCAGGGCAAGGTGCTGGAGCCGCTCGCGGAGCTTTTCAAGGATGAGGTCCGGGAACTCGGCACCTCGCTGGGCATCCCGCAGGACATCCTGCAGCGGCATCCGTTTCCAGGTCCGGGCCTCGCGGTGCGCTGCCCGGGGGATGTGACCCAGCACAAGCTGGATATCATCCGCGAGTGCGACGCGATCTTCATCTCGCGACTCAAGGAGCACAACTGGTATGACAAGGTGTGGCAGGCCTACGCGGCGCTGGTGCCGGTGAAAACCGTGGGTGTGAAAGGCGACGAACGGAGCTACGAGTGGGCGATCGCGCTGCGGGCGGTGATTTCCGAAGATGCGATGACAGCGGATTGGGTCGAGCTGCCATATCTGATTCTGCGCGAAACGAGCCACCGGATCCTCAACGAGGTGAAGGGGATCAACCGCGTGCTGTATGATGTCTCGACCAAGCCCCCGGCGAGTATCGAGTGGGAGTAAGGGCCATCCGACGATGAAACCGGCAGCCGACAACCGCGCTGTTTCCGCGCTTTTCCGGCTGATCGGCGGGCGGGGGGATGCGGGGATTTCCGAAACGCAGGTTTCCTCCGCGAGAGTCGGGATGCATCGCGGAGAGTTCCGTTTTCTGGCGTTGCTGGTGCCGCTGACGGCATATGTGGCGGTGGGCGAATGGCTGGCGGCCGTCTGGGGCGGTGTCCCGGGGTGGATGTCTGCGGTTCCAGCGACTTTTCTGCTGCTCAACCTGCTGCCGTGGGCGCTGGGAGCCACCGGAGAAAAATGGCAGTGGAGGTTGTGGCTGGGGCTTTTGGTTTGCTGGGGCGGGTTCGTCGGGCGGCATGGCGGCGGGATCGCCCAATGGCTGGCGTACGGGTGGCTGGTGCTGGCTGGGCTGAACGCCGGGGCGTGGTTTTTGCTAACGCTGAGGTCGTGCAATGTCCTGAGAGCGGCCCTCTTGGTGGCCCTCCACCTTGCGGCCTTGTGGGTCGGCTACATGTGGGGCTGGGGCTTTGCCGTGGGGATGGGAGCGTTGATCGCCGGTGCCTATTGCTGGGCGGTTCTGCGGCCAGCGTGCCAATGGCTGGGGCCGGTCAGGACACAGGCCGAAGGGCGCGAAATTCTGATCACGATCGACGACGGACCCGATCCCCGCGACACTCCTTTACTGCTGGATTTGCTCGATCTCCATGGGACGAAGGCGATCTTTTTCATGATCGGACGGAAGGTGGCGGAGCACCCGGAATTGGCTCGCGAGGTTCTGCGGCGGGGCCATCAAATCGGCAATCACACAATGAATCATCCGCAGGGAAGCTTCTGGTGTGCCGGCCCGTGGCGGACCCGCCGGGAAATTGCCGCGTGCCAGGAAACGATCCGGGAGGCGACCGGTTTCACCCCCCGATGGTTTCGTGCGCCGGTGGGACATAGAAATTGGTTCACCCATCCGATCGCAGAGGAATTCGGACTTGAAGTGATGGCCTGGAACCGCCGTGGATACGATGCGGTGGAAAAAGACCCCAGGCGGGTTTTGGAGCGGATATTGCCGGATCTCGCAGAGCGCGATATCGTGCTGGTGCACGAGGGGACGGAAATCGCGACGGAAGTTTTGAGTGGGGTGTTGGAAGGCCGTCCGGTGACCGGTTTGTCGAGTGCCGGGGAGAGGCGGTCCGGGGAGCTGGCGGTGCTACCCACTGCGAGGTCTTCCCGGGATTGACCATGGAATCATGCCGCCGTGCAGGAATCCCGTCCCACCTCAACCGTTCTTGTCCAAGACGATGAGGTGGTTGTTGAAAGGGGTGCCGCCCCACAGGGGGCAGATCCGGACGCGGCCGTGGGACGAAAGGATTCGCTGGAAATCGCCCGCGGTGGGATAACGGATGGGCCCGGATTTCATCCAGAGCGTCACCTTGGCGAGAACGTCGCCCAGAACGGTGATTCTAAATCGAATCGAGGCATCGCGTAGGCCGGAGCGGATGAGCAGTTTTCCGCCAGGGGCGGTGCGCTCGACGGCCTGCCGGAGTAGGGCTTCTTGTTCCGCCGCCGTGAAAAACTGGAGGATATCGAGAATGGTGACATTTCCGTGGTGGTCGGGCAGCCCGCCGCGAGCGTCGTGGTGGCGGAAGACCAGATCTTTCGCGCCCGACCGTGCGGAGGCCGTGCGCGCCGCATCGATTTTCCGTGCATCGTAATCGAGGCTGGTGATCGGAAAGCCAAGGCCCTTTTCCCGGAGGAAAAACGCGAGAAGACCCAGACCGCAGCCTAGATCCAGGAGCGGACTCGCGGAATTCCGGAGCTCCTGATAGATTGCCTCGTAAAGAGGGTCCCTCCGCAGCTTGGAAGGGACGTAATGCCCGTTGTAGCGGCCCGGAAAGAGCAGGGCGATCCGGCGGTGAATGGGATCGTTCAAGCGCTGGGCGGGTTGAAAGGTTCCAATGGGTTCCTGCCACGGGCGAGGAGGATCGGCGCGCGGAGGAGAAACCCGCCCATCAGACGCAGATGCATCCACGTCAGCAACACGTTGTCCCGAAGATAGCGGAATTGGGAAATGCCGCCCTCCTCTTCGGTTGGATACTTCACGGGAGTCGGCAGATTGATGATGGGAACACCGCGCCAGGCGAGCCGCACCGCCACTTCCGGATCGAAGTCAAATCGGCGGGCGAAGCGGGTGGATTCGAAAACCGAAAGCAGCACGTCCATCGGGTAAAGCCGCATGCCGAAGAGCGAATCGTCAATGCCCCAGCCGAGCGTCTCGAGATTGGTCCAGAAGTTGGAGATTTTCCGGCCGCCCACCCTGAGCGGAGGAGCGCAGGTGTCGAAGATCGGCCGGCCGAGGATGAGTGCTTCGGGGTGGGATGCGGATAGGCGCAGGAACCGGGGAATGAAGTCGGCAGGGTGTTGGCCGTCGGCGTCCATCGTGAGGACATGGGTGAATCCTTCCGGCTTGGCGCGACGGATGCCTTCCAGAATGGCACTGCCTTTCCCTGAATTCCGGGGTAGGTGGATAATTCGGCATGGCGGCGGACCACCACCCGATTCCAGATCCGCGAGCAACTCGGGCGAGCCGTCGGTGGAGCCGTCGATGACGATCCAGACGGGAACCGGGTGGGCGAGAGCGGCATCGATGGTGCGCCGCAAGATCGGGCCTGTGTTATAGCTTGGTATGAGAATGAGCGGTCGCACGTCGGCCATTGGGAACGTGCTTTAGACGCCCGTGAGGCGCGGGGCAAGCATCAGGGGGACGTGAAATCAGGCGGGCTGTCGATCTGGCGGCGAAGGGGATGCGGTTTGGAAAGTTCGTGCTCGTGGATCTGCTGAAGCCGGCAAGTGATCGTCTGGGCGGAATCCTCCGGCCCGGGAATCAGGGGATCGCCCACATCGATGCGAAGATGGATGGGAAACGTGGGCCGTTTCCACAAGGGCCAGCCCTTCTGGAGAAAGCGGGTGTCGCTGCGAATGAAAACCGGGAGGATCGGCACACCGGAGCGTCCGGCGATGATGGCACAGCCGCCTTTGATGGGATTGATCCAGCGGGCGTCAGGCCGTGTGCGGGTGCCTTCGGGAAACAAGAGGAGTTGGCCGCCCTCCGCGATCGATGAGGAGGCTTCCCGGATCATCCGGGTGATCGAGTCGTTGGAAATGTATCCCGCCAGCCGGGCGCCGCCGCCGAGAAAGACGTTTTTCAGAATGCTCTTCTTCATCACGCAAACGGCATTGGGCAAGCGTGCGACGATGAAAACGACGTCCCAAAGGGAAGTGTGGTTGGGGGCGACGATGAATCCGCCCGGCCGTTTTCCGAGATGATCGAGCGCCGAAAGATCGGCGTGAACGAGATCGACCCACCGCAGGTAATGGACAAAGCCGCGAAAGAGACGGTGGAGCATCCGCCTGCCCAGGCGTTCTCCCGTGCGAGGGGAGAGAACCATTCCGGCGGGAATTGAGATGAGGGTAACCATCGTGCCCGCGACCGCCCAGTAGGCGAGACCGGTCGCCATTGCGAAGTAGTCCCAGGCGGCACGAGGGATCTGCCGCAACGCCGAGGCACCCGCAGCGCGCGAGGACAGGGGATAAGGGTCGGCTGGAGGCACGGGCTAGAGGGGCTTCGGATGTGGACCAAAGGTAGCACCGGCAGCGGAGGGAGGTCGATGCGATTTTTAATTGCTCCATGCTTGCCAGTGAGGGTCGGACCGATGCGAAGATCGGGGCAGATGCAGGAATCCCTTCGCAAAGCCCTCGATGCATTGCCGCACGGCCAGTCTTTCCGCTTTGTCGACGGGTTGGATTCACTCGATCCGGGAGTCGAAGGATGCGGCAGCTACTTGGTGAAGGGTGATGAAGCGTTTTTGGAAGGGCACTTCCCGGGAGATCCAATGATGCCGGGAGTTATCCTGATTGAAGCGGTTGCGCAATTGGGCGGTATCGTCGCCCAGACCTCGCTGGAATTTGCCCCCTTGGCGGATCTTCGCCTGAGCGGGGTTCGAGCGGCTAAAATACTCGGATCCGCGCGTCCCGGCGATCGGTTGTCCCTGCGTGCCAAGGTGGAAGGCCGGCTCGGGAATCTGGTGCAGATTTCGGGGGAGGTGGTGGGGCCGCGCCAATTGCTTGCAACGGCCAAGGTTACCCTCAGCGGGACCCCGGTCTGAAGTCCGGCGCACCCGCTCCCGCCCATTGCGGAACCGGGTGCGCCTTCCTCCTTGGAAATCATTCGTTCATTCGTCGCGGGGGTCTGCCGCCTTGTGGGGATCGAAATTGAATCGAAACCCCTTGCCCGCGAAGCCTTGATCCAGATTGAGCTTTTCAACCCTTTCGCGCACGTCCTCCGGCGCGGCGGCCTTGTCTTGTTCGGTGTCCCAAGGACCGGTCCATGTGATCTCATTGTCCCGGTCGCGCAGTGTCACCTCTTTGCCGCCGTCCCGTGATTTCATTTCGATGCTGCCATTCTCGTCCATCATCCGGACCGTGGCATCGGCACGGAACTGGAAGTTGGCGTCCTCACCCTCCTTCTCCGGCAGGACGTTTTCCATCATCTGATCCATCCGGCGCTTCATGTCCTCCATAATGTCATGCATCGGCCGGCCATCAGGCCCAATGGCACCGCCGCCGAGATTTTTCTCGATCAAGCCACGCAGCCGCTGGGCCTGTTCCTGCGGCATTCCATCCAACATCAGCCCGTCAAGCATCCGGTCGTTGTGACGCCCCAGATCCCTTGCCATGCCGTTGGCAGGACGTTCGCCCAAGGCGATGGAGATTTCGGCGGGTTTCCCTTCATGGATGAGGCCGAGGGAAACTTTCTCACCCGGCTTGCGGGCAAGGATTTCACGGCTGAGATCTTCCGGGGAGGCCAACGGTGCCCCGTCGATATGAGTGATGACGTCGTGGATCATCATGCCGGCGGCGGCGGCAGGACCGTTCGGAACCACGGCGCGGACAATGATCCCACCGCTGTCCCGGAGGTTCAGGTGGGCAGCCAGCATTTCCGGGAGCTCCGCGGTGACGACACCTGCAAAGGCAGAGGGTTCCGCCTGGAGACGATCCGCACCGGCATCTTCCGCCTGACCGGGGCGCACTGCGGCGGGCGCCGGGGCATCATCTGCCGGAGGCTCGATCGCGACAACGAGGGTGGGGACCAAAACCGCCCCGGCAATGGCGGCTGGCACAATCGTATGATATTTGATTTTCATTGCTTCTCTACTATAAACGTAGTAGCTGAACCGATTTGTTTATCCTCAATCGATTTTCTGGGGCACCAGAATATATTCAACCCGGGGTTGCTCGACTTCGATGAGTTTACCATCGGAATTTTCCAAGGTGACCCGGTCCATGTATACGATCCGCAAGACGCGGTGGGTACGGTCGGGGCCGTGCCAGACGATTCCCTCGTCGCGAGCCTCCGCCAGGCCGCGGTTGAAGCTGGCCGGAGTGAAATTTCGAACACCGCTGGCGGGGACCGCTTGAGAAACCGCCGGTGGCACGGGAGCTGCCGTGGCGGTTCGCTGGAGGTCCGGCGCCCGCTGGGGCAAAAGAAACGCCGTGGCAGCTCCAATGATTGCCACCGCGGCCGCGGCCTGCCAGACCGGGTACCGGGCGGCTTGGGTCGCACCGCCGGCCTTCGGAAACAGGACGATTTTATCATCTGCGGCGAAGGGCGCACCGCGTGTGAGTTCCGACAGTTCGTCGATGTCGTGCGGGGAGAGGCGGGCTGGCCGTACTCTGCGAAGATATGCCTCGAATCGCAACTCCGGTTCGCTCAGTTCGAGATCGTGGTGTTCCGCACAGGCTTCCAGGCGGGCGAGGAATTCATCGTCGAGCGCGCAGGCCTTTAGCTTGCGGAGTTCTAGTTCGATGGGTGGGGGGTCTGGACTCATGGCGGGATCAGAAACGTGCGGTCGGCTGTGATCAGATGGAAAGGTCTCCGCGGCGGCGGGCCTGGCCGAGCTGCTTTTTCAGAGCTTCAAGTCCATAGCGATACCGCGAGGCCGCCGTGTTTTGGGAAATTCCAAGAATTTCACCGATTTCCGCGAAAGTCCGTTCTCCCCAGATCTTCATCACGATGACCTCTGCGAATTTTTCCGGCAGTTCCTTGATGCACTTTTCAAGCTGCACCCGGGTTTCGTCGTCGGAGGCCTCGCTCTCGAACCACGGGTGAAATGTTTCCCGTTGGTCCGCCTCGGCATCGGTGCCCACGTAATCCTCGCGGCGTTTCCGGCGGTCGTCGCGGCGGCTCAGATCGATGGCCAGCCGGCGGATGGCGGTGTAGAGATAGGGTTGCCACGATTCCTGTCCGCCGACAAACTCACCGCTTTGGATCTTTCCGACCAATTTTACCAAAGCATCTTGGAAAACATCCTTCGCGTCCTCTTGCGAGCGGGTTTGCTGGCGAGCGAAAAGCACCATCTTAGGGCCGTGCTCCTCCAACCACGCGCGCCAACCGGGCGAGGTTTCGGATGCCGCTTGGGAGGATGCCATGGCTTCGGGGTCTTCCATGGAGCGAAAGGAAAGGGTGGGGATGGATCTAACTTTTCCAACCGGCGAGCTTGCAGACCAATTGGAAATGGTCCTCTCCGACAGGAGTGATGGAAAGCCGGCTGCCCTTCTGGCTGACGACCATGTCTCGCAATGTCGGGTCGGTCTTCAGGGTTTCCAAGGGGATTATTGCGCGGAATGTCGCGACGTGTTCGAAATCAACCAGCCACCAGCGCGGTTTGTCCGGATCGGATTTCGGGTCGAAGTAGTCGCTGGACGGATCGAACTGGGTGGGATCGGGATAAGGCTCGCCGAAGACCCTCGCGATGCCGACGACGCCCGGCGGCTTCGCGTTGGAATGGTAGAAAAGCGTGAGATCGCCCGGCGTCATGTCCTTCATCATGAAGTTGCGGGCCTGGTAGTTTCTCACGCCGCTCCACGGCTCCCGTTTCACCCGCTCGAGGTCATCAATGGAGAACGCGTCGGGCTCGGATTTGATCAGCCAGTGGCGCATGGTCTCAGGCGATGGCTCCGGCCAGTCCGGGTTTTGCGGCCGGAAGTCCGAGATGCTCCGGTCCCAGCTCGATGCCGCGGGAAGCGCGGAGATCTGCACCGATGGCTTCAAGGATATCGAGTTCGGGGCGGAAATCGGCGGCGTGATAGGAACTGCGGACCAGCGGCCCGCTGGCGACGTGGCGGAAGCCTTTTTCGAGGGCGATGCGTTTTAACTCCGCGAAGGCATCCGGGTGGATGTATTCGACGACCGGCAAGTGCTTCTGCGTCGGTCGCAAATATTGGCCGAGAGTGAGAACCGTCACGTCGTGGGCCAGCAGATCATCCATCGCACGGAGGATTTCCTCGTGCCGCTCGCCGAGTCCGAGCATCAGGCCGCTTTTGGTGGCAACCTTGCCGTCGACCATGGCCTTCGCTTTCTTGAGCACGGCGAGGCTGCGGTCGTATTTGGCGCGGGAGCGGACGAGCGGGGTCAGCCGCTCCACCGTTTCCAAGTTGTGGTTGAAGATATGCGGGCGTGCGTCCATCACGAGCTGCAAGGCCCAATCGCGGTCGTTGAAATCGGGCACGAGGACCTCGATGATGATCTCGGGATTCGTCTGCCGGACCGCTTCGATGGTCCGCTTGAAATGTTCCGCTCCTCCGTCGCGGAGATCGTCACGGGCGACGGCGGTGATGACGACGTGGCGCAGGTTCATGCGGCGGGTGGCTTCGGCGACGCGCTGCGGTTCGTCGCTTTCCAGCGCGTCCGGTTTGGCAGTCTTTACCGCGCAGAACCCGCATGCGCGGGTGCACTTGTCGCCCGCGATCATGAAGGTAGCCGTGCCTTGGCCCCAGCATTCCCAACGGTTCGGACACTGCGCCTCTTCGCAAACGGTCACCAGTTTCAGGTCGGTGATCAGCGACTTGGTAGACCAGAAGGCGGGGTTGTTCGGCAGCCGCACCTTGATCCAGGACGGTTTCTTGTCCCGGTGCAGAGCCGGATCCATTTTCATTTTGGGACCGCAGCCACTCATTTCGCGCGGAACCTAGACCCTGCCCGGGACCCGGGGAAGGGGAAAGTGGCAGGATTCATTTCACTACAGCCATTCCAGCGCGCGATGCAGCGATGGCACCACCTTGTCGGCTCCAGCGTCGGTGAGGGCTTGTTCGTCGAAACGGCCGGTGGCGACGGCGAGGCAGCGGGCGCCAATGGCGTGGGCGCAGGCAATGTCCTTCGGCGTGTCGCCGATCACCCAGGTTTCCCCGGCGGTGAAGGTGCGTCCGGCGTGCGCGGCCGCGCGTTCGAGAGCGATGGGGCCAAGCAGATTGCGGTCGGCGTGGTCACAGCCGTAGGCCCCGAAAGCGAAATAGGATGAAAGACCGAAGTGCTTCATCTTGGCGGCGGCACCGCCGGCCGTATTGCCGGTAAGCAGGCCAAGAGTGACGCCCGGGCGGGTGGAAAGTTGGGACAGAAGTTCGGAAACCCCGTCGATCACGCGACCGTCAAATCCGCCATGGGACAGATTCCATTCCAAGCGACGGAGATAAACCTTGAAGTAGGCATCGATGAGTTCCCTCGTCACTTCCCGTCCGAAATGGGCATGGATGCTCACGACGACACCAAGATCGGTGGCACCGGCCAGATCAAGTTCGGGCCCATGGTCGCCGAAGACCTCATGGCTCGCTTCCTGAAGCGCCCTCATCCCGGCACCCCCGGTGTCAACCAGGGTGCCGTCGATGTCGAAGAGGTATAGCACGGCACCGTCAGCGGATCATGATCCGGAGTTTTCCGTCTCAAGCTTGCTTTCTTTCGGGGCGTCGGAGGCAGCTTCATTTGCCGGAGTCTCGTCCGAAGCGCCTTCATCCGGCACCTCATCCCCTAACTCGGAATCGTCGTCCTCGGGCGATTCGTCGTCATGTTCGTCTTCTTCCATCAGTTCCCCGTGGAAAAGGTGGAACTTGCGCTTGCGCTGGTGGGCGGGCAGCGGCGAGAGGATCATGGCAACGGCGCGACCGTTGAGACGGGGGGCTTGGTCGACCTGCGCCATCGTCTTGAGATCCTCGATGATCCGGTTGAGGACCACGAATCCGAGATCCTTGTGGGCGTTCTCCCGGCCGCGGAATTGCAGGACGAAACGGCACTTGTGATTCGAATCGAGGAAGCCCTCGGCGCGACCCAGCTTGATGTTGTAGTCGTGCTGGCCGGTGCCGACCCGGAATTTCACTTCCTTCATCTTGGTCGAGCTCTTCGACTTCTGTTTCTTCAGCTTGGCCTGTTCGTATTTGAACTTGCCGTAATCGACAATCTTGCAGACGGGGGGATCGACCTGACCCGCGATCTCGACGAGGTCGAGTCCGAGAGATTGGGCTTTGGCGAGGGCCTCCCGCGAACTCATCACGCCGAGCTGCTCGCCATTGGCGAGAACGACGCGGACTTTCGGGGCACGGATTCGGTCGTTGATCCGCGTCATATCGCGGAAACGACCCCTGTTTTGGTCTCTATTTGGTTTAGCGATGGCTTTGTCCTCCGGTGGGTGGGTGCGACACGACGGTGCGCTGGCGGACAATGCCGCGGCGCGTTTCCGACGCGAAGAGGGATTGGAAACGTTTGGCCGGTAGCCGGATCATCGTGGATCTGTCACAGCGGGACCGGACCGATCCTTGGGATCGGCTTTGAATTTCATCAGGTAACGTTCCGGAAAAATCATCAGGCGGCTCGGTGCCGGGTTCGGCAGGCGCTATCTTTTGGCACCATAGAACGGAGATCTGCGACCGGGCAAGCCCGTTTTTCATTTAGAGCGCGCGGGTGGAAATTTCCTCTGACAAGCTGGCGATGAATGCGTCAAGCGGCTGAGGCCCCAGGTCGTCGCGGTCGCGGTGGCGGACGGAGACGGTGCCTTCCTCGACCTCGCGAGCCCCTAGCACCAGCATGTAGGGCACCCGGTCGAGCCGGGCGAGGCGGATTTTCGCGCCGATCTTGTCCGGAGTGCGATCGACGGTGACGCGCACGCCGGCATCGGCGAGCTTGGCTGCGGCGGCATCGGCAGCTTCCTCGGTTTTCTCGGAAATGGGGATCACACGGACTTGTTCGGGAGCCAGCCAGGTTGGGAATTTCCCCTCGAAATGCTCGATGAGTAATCCGGTGAACCGCTCCAGCGACCCGAAGGGCGCACGGTGGATCATCACCGGGACGTGCGATTGGTTGTCCGCGCCGACATAGCTGAGATCGAAACGGACGGGCAGGTTGTAATCCACCTGCACGGTGCCGAGCTGCCAGTCGCGGCCAATGACATCCTTCACCACGAAATCGATCTTCGGCCCGTAGAACGCGGCCTCGCCGATCTCCTCGGAATACTCCACTCCGAGGGTCTCGACGGCATGGCGCAGGGCGGCTTCCGCCTTGTCCCAGTTCTCCGGCGAACCGACATATTTGTCCGAATCAGGATCGCGGAGCGAGAGGCGGACCCGATAATCCTCCATTCCGAGCGTCTTCAGCACCTTCTTCACGAGGTCCAGGCAGCCCTCGACCTCGCCGGCGACCTGATCGGGGGTGCAGAAGATATGGGCGTCGTCCTGGGTGAATCCGCGGACGCGCGTCATGCCGCCAAGCTCACCGGACTGTTCCCAGCGATAGACCGTGCCGAACTCGGCCAGCCGCACGGGAAGATCCCGATACGAATGGGGGTCGCTGTCGAATATCTTGATATGATGCGGGCAGTTCATCGGCTTGAGCAGGTAGCCTTCGTAGGTCCCTTGCTCGAGGCCGTTGATGAGCTGGCTGCAGGTGGCGTCCTCGTCACCGAGTTTCTCCAGCGTGTCGCGTTCCGCGATCGGGGGATACTGGCTTTCCTGATAGTAGGGGAAATGCCCGGACGTGCGGTAGAGGTCCAGCTTGCCGATGTGGGGGGTGAAGACCTGTGAGTAGCCCTGCTTGTCGAGCTCGGCCGTGATGAATTCCTGCAGCGCGCGGCGGACGAGGGCGCCCTTGGGTTTCCAGAGGATCAATCCTTGCCCGACGGCCTCGTCGATGTGGAAGAGCCCCAGCTCGCGGCCAAGGCGGCGGTGGTCGCGTTTCTTTGCCTCCTCCAGCCGCGAGAGGTGGTCCTGCAATTCGGTGGAGTTTTTGAAACAGGTGCCGTAGAGCCGCTGGAGGGACTGGCGGTCCTTGTCGCCCTTGTAATAGGAACTGGCGACACTCATCAGCTTGAAGGCCTTGCAATTGCCCGTGCGGCCCACGTGCGGCCCGGCGCATAGATCCCAGAAGTCGCCGTTCTTGAAGATTGAGATTTCCTCGTCCTCGGGAATGCCGTCGAGAAGATCGGTTTTGAAAATGCTTTCGACCTCGCGTTCGGAAACCGCGCCCAAGCGGCCGGATTTTGAAAGCTCGAGCGCCTCGTTTCTCGAAACGACGGTCCGCTCGAAGGGGTCGTTCGCCTTGACGACTTTTTTCATCTCCTCCTCGATCCGCGGGAAATCCTCCGGAGTGATCCGGTGGGCGAGATCCATGTCATAATAGAAGCCGTTCTCGACCGGAGGCCCGCCTGCGAGCTGCACGTCCGGCCAGATCCGGCAGACCGCGGTGGCCAGGACGTGGGCGCACGAGTGGCGGAGCCGCTTCAGGTCGGTCATTTGCTGGCGTTCGTCGAGGGTCTTGCGTTCGGACATGCGGCCCCGAGAAACCAGCGATGCGGAGGATTTTCAAGGGCGAATCGAGTCCATGATCAGGACCGAAGCCGTTCCAGCATCTTCCGTCAGCTTTAAAGCATCCCGAGCGCGACCGCCTTGAGGAGAAGTCTTCCGGCAGACGGGTTGGGAACAGGTCTGCCCTTGCGGCAGGCCGGCGGGCATGGAATCCTATGACGCTGCTCCGTGTCCGACCTTTTCACCACTCCCGCCGCCCTCAGGGACAAGCCGACGCCGGACGAACCGCTGGCGGCGAGGATGCGGCCTCGCTCGCTGGACGAGTTGGGCGGACAGCGGCACATCCTGGCCCCGGGCAAGCTGCTGCGGCGCGCGATCGAATCGGACCGCTTCACCTCGCTGATTTTTTACGGGCCGCCGGGGACCGGGAAGACGACGCTGGCGAGCGTGATCGCACGGACGACCGGTTCGCGGTTCGAGTCGCTGAACGGGGTGGAGTCCAACGTGGCGGAGATCCGGGCAAAGATCGATCAGGCGCGGACCTGGCGGGAACTTCGGGGGGAAACGACGATCCTGTTCATCGACGAAATCCACCGTTTCAACAAGGCTCAGCAAGATGTGCTGTTGCCGCACATCGAACGCGGGGTGGTGAGGTTTATCGGAGCGACGACGCACAATCCGTATTTCCACGTCAACTCGCCGCTGGTTTCGCGTTCCCAGATTTTCCAATTGGAAGCGGTGCCGGTGGAGGATGTGGTAATGGTGCTGCAAAGGGCATTGGCGGATCAGGAAAGGGGATTGGGAGGGAAGGGGATCGCCGCGGATCGGGAGGCGCTTCTTCATCTTGCCGAGAAATCCGATGGCGACGTGCGGAAAGCGCTAACCGCCTTGGAACTGGCGGCGCTGACAACCCCGTCCGACACGGACGGCAGCGTGCGGATCACCCTGGAAGTGGCGGAGGAGTCGATCCAGCGCAAAGCGGTGGTTTATGATGCGGATGGCGATGCGCATTACGATACCGCGTCGGCGTTTATCAAATCGATCCGCGGCTCCGATCCCGACGCCGCATTGTATTGGTTGGCGAAGATGTTGCATGCGGGCGAGGACCCGCGGTTCATTTCGAGGAGGCTGGTGATCTCCGCTTCGGAAGATATAGGATTGGCGGATTCCAACGCGTTGAGGGTAGCGCTGGATGCGCACCACGCTTTCGAGTTCGTGGGAATGCCGGAAGGGCGGATCCCATTGGCTCATGCGACGGTATATCTCGCAACGGCACCGAAATCGAACACGGCATACGCGGCTTTAGGCAAGGCGATGGCGGATGTGGAGAACGGCCGGACCCTGGCGGTCCCGCCGCATTTGCGGACGAAGACGCGCAAGAAACTCGCCGCAGCCTCCGGGGAAACCGAGGAGGCGATGAAGTATCTCTATTCCCACGACTTCGAGGGGGCCTATGTTCCTCAGGCATATCTTCCGGAAGGACGGAAATATTATCAGCCGGGCGAGCAGGGGCTGGAGAAGCGGATCAAGGAACGGCTGGAGCACTGGCGGGCTTCGGTGGAGGGGGAGGCCGGCTAAGCAAGTTGTTGCGGCATCCCGGAGTGCGGCGGGAAGCGGAGCGCCACGCCGCTGCGGAGCTGGCGGGTGGTTCAAAGCGGTGTCGGCGCTTCGCTCTGCCACCGCACTCCAAGGGGCTAACAACAACCGCTGCCGACGCGGGCGGGGGCGGCAGGCATTGCAGCGTCGGCGGGTGGGGGAGCGAGAGAGGGGTTGGGTGCGAGGGTGGCGAGGCCGAGTTTGGCGAGCAGGGCGCGGTCTTTTTCGACGGCGGGGTTGCTGGCGGTGAGCAGCTTGTCGCCGTAGAAAATGGAATTGGCGCCGGCGAAGAAACAGAGGGCCTGGGTTTCGTCGGAGAGGCGTGTGCGGCCGGCGGACAGGCGGATCTTCGCCTTCGGGATCGCGATGCGGGAGACGGCGATCATACGGACGAGGTCGAAGGGATCGACCTGCGGGTTTTCCGCAAGCGGGGTGCCGGGCATCGGCATGAGCGAGTTGATCGGGACGCTCTCCGGCTGGGGATTGAAACCGGAGATCACCTCTAACATCCGGAGGCGGTCGGTGATGGTTTCGCCGAGCCCGAGGATGCCGCCGCAGCAGACCGACATGCCGGCATCCTGGACGTTGCGGATCGTGCGGAGGCGGTCGTCGTAAGTGTGGGTGGTGACGATGTTCGGGTAGTGCTCCGGCGAGGTGTCGAGATTGTGGTTGTAGGCGGTGACACCGGCTTCCTTGAGGCGGACGGCTTCCTCGGGTCCGAGTTCGCCGAGGGTGACGCAGACCTCCATACCAAGGGTGGAGACGTCCCTGATGATATCAAGGACCTGCTCGAAGCGCTGGGTCCCGCCACGGACGCCGCGCCAGGCAGCTCCCATGCAGAAGCGGGTGGAGCCCGTGTCACGGGCCGCGCGGGCGCGTTCCATGATGGCATCTTTCTCCATCAGTCGTTCGATCTGGATTCCGGAGTTGTAACGGGCGGATTGCGCGCAATAGGAGCAGTCCTCGGAGCAGCCTCCGGTCTTGATCGATAGGAGGGTGCAGAGCTGGACCTCGGCCTCCGGCCAATTCGCCTCGTGAACATCGCGCGAGCGTTGGATCAGCCGGAAAAACGGCAGGTCGTGGAGAGACTGGAGTTCGGTGAGGGTCATGGAGAGAACACTTTCTAACGGACCCAGGACCCGCGGACAAAGGGCATTCTGCCGTGTCCGACTTCGGTATACATGGTCGGGCCCTTCGCGCCTTCGAGCGGAATGCCGACGGATTTCCTCCAGACGGCGCTCATGCTTTCGCCGGTGTGGCAGCCCCAGCTTTTGCAATGGGCGTTACGGCTGAACGGGGCGGAGCGGATGCGCGGAAGGTCGCGCTCGTGGAGCCATGAGGTCGAGGCCGCCATGATGTCGCTGCCGTAATCGAGCATGAAAGCATGGCGGTTTGAATGGCCGAAGAAGTCGAAGGTCTGGATCGATCCGCGGGGCCGGGAATTGATCGCACGGATCAGATCACCGCCGGTTTCGATCCAGATGAGGGTGGCGCTCCGTTTCGAAGCCTGTTCCGCGATCCAGGTGGTGTAGGGCTTGCCGTCCTCGCGGCCCCGGGCCTGGTAGCTGGAGCGGTGGACGATCCAGACAAGTTTCGAATCGCGGCCGTAGGCTTGGCGGATTTCCGCCATGCGAAGGGTGGAGGCACGGATGAAATTGGCCCACCAGCGGTCGTGCTGGTCTTGGGGAACGCGCAGGTTTTCCCACCGGCGCAGGCTGGGTCCTCCGGCGACGATCACGTGCTCCGCCTGTAGCGCTCCGGCGAGCAGGAGGAAAATGAAAGGAATGAGGCGGAAGCGACCTGGCATGAAGGGCAGGCTAGGCGGACGGAAAGGCGGTGGAAAGTGGGAAGTCGTCGGAAAAGCTCCGCGGGATCAATCGATCTGGGGCGTGCCGTTACGGATGATGTCGATGAAACTCTGCGGCTCCAGCGATGCGCCGCCGATGAGGGCTCCATCAATGTCCGGGCAGGACATGAGTTCCGCGGCATTTCCCGGTTTGACGCTGCCGCCGTATTGGATACGGATTTTGGCGGCGGTGTCCGCGCCATAGAGTTCGGCGATGAGGGACCTGACAAACGCGTGTGCCTCCTGAGCTTGCTGCGAGGTTGCAGTGACTCCGGTGCCGATCGCCCAGACCGGTTCGTAGGCAACGACGGTTTCGGTCATATCCTTTTCAGAGATGCCTTTCAATCCTTCGGTGACTTGGGTGCGCAAAACGGATTCGAGGTTTCCCGCTTCCCGCTGGGCGAGGGTTTCACCGATGCAAAATATCGGTTTGAGGTTCGCTTCGCGGGCCTTTTTCAACTTCGCGTTGATGGTGACATCCGTCTCGCCGAAAATCGAGCGGCGTTCGCTATGGCCGAGAATCACGTAGTGAACGAAGAACTCGCGCAGCATCAGAACGCTGACCTCACCCGTGTAGGCGCCCGAGTCGTATTCGGAACAATTCTGCGCCGCAATCTGGATTGCGTGTGCGTTTTGGCCGGCCGTGGCGGTGTGGAGGAGATCCGCCAGTTTTGGCAAGGAGACGAACGGCGGTGCGATGACAATCTCACACGCGGGGTTCTGGCCTTGGGTCTTGGAAAGAAAGCTCCTGATGAAGTCCTCCGTTTCCGAGGCTCCTTTGTTCATTTTCCAGTTGGCGGCGAAGATCGGCTTGCGGTTCATGGGGCGGCGAAAATGCGTTGGGAGAGTCAAGTGGGGGTAAGTGATCAAGCCTCGCTGAGCGCGGCCACACCGGGGAGGACCTTGCCTTCGAGGAGTTCGAGGGAAGCACCGCCACCGGTCGAGATGAAGGTCATTTTTTCTTCGAGCCCAAATTTGTTGACCGCGGTGACGGAATCTCCGCCTCCCACAATGGTGACGGCGTCCGCTTCGGCAACCGCTTGGGCGATGGCGCGGGTGCCATTGGCGAACGAATTGATCTCGAAAACCCCCATCGGGCCATTCCAGAGGATGGTCTTGGCGGTGGCGATTTCCTTGCTGAACTCGCCGATTGCGACGTCACCGATATCGACACCCTCCCAGTCGTCCGGGATTGATCCGCCATCCGCATACGGTTTGATGACGCGGGTTTCCGCCCCATCCTTGAATTCCTGCGTGATGAGGGTGTCGGCCGGGAGGAGGAAACGGATTCCCTTTTGCTCGGCCTTCCGGAGGATTTCCAGTGCCAGGTCGAGCTTGTCGTTTTCGACCAGCGACTTGCCGATCGGAGATCCCTGGGCCTTGCGGAAGGTGTACGCCATGGCACCGCCGATGATGAAGGCGTCGGCCTTTTCCATGAGGGCGGTGATTACCTGGATTTTGTCGGAAACTTTTGCGCCGCCCATGATGACGAGGAACGGGCGCTGGGCCTGATCCAGCTTGTCGACGAGGTATTCCAGCTCGCGGGCCATGAGGAAACCCATGGCGCTCTCGGAAACGTGGTGGGTGACCCCCTCGGTGGAGCCATGGGCACGGTGGGCGGTGCCAAAGGCGTCGTTCACGAAAATGTCCGCATTGCCCGCGAGCTCTTTGGCGAAGGCGGCGTCGTTCGCTTCCTCCTCGGAATGAAAGCGGGTGTTTTCGAGCAGCAGGACTTGGCCGGGCTGGAGGGCGGCCCGGAGTGCGGCGGTCTCGGCGCCGATGCAATCCGGAGCGAGTTTCACTTCCCGGTCTAGCAGCTCGGCCAGGTGTGCGGCGGCTGGGGCAAGGGAAAATTTCGGCTCAGGGCCGCCTTTCGGACGACCGAGGTGGGAGCAGAGCACGAGTTTCGCGCCGGCATCGATCAGGTGGCGGATCGATGGAAGGGCTGCCTGGATGCGGGTGTCATCTGTGATGGCACCGTCTTTAAGCGGGACATTGAAGTCCACGCGCATGAGGACCTCCTTGGAGGAGACGTCGAGGTCGCTGATCGAAAGTTTGGCCATGGGCGGGGAATCCCGCCCGAGAGAGTGGCGGGTGTCAAGCCATGCGTCGCAATGGCATCGGCTCTATCGGGGCAGCGGGGCCCGGAGGAAGCGGTGGTATTGCTGACGGATCATCAGATCGGTCGGACCGAAATTGACGGAGAGTTCACTCCAGCGGATGGCTTCATCGCGATTGCCGTGGGCGAATTCGATTTCCGCCATGGTGTCCAAATACGCCGCTTGGTTCGGATTGATCCGCAGCGCCTCCCGCTGGAGCTCCAGTGCCTCGTCCAAGCGGCGGACGGCTCTGGACGCCAGCCAGCCGGCGGTGTTCATCGTATTGTCGGAGCCGGGAAAGCGGGCGATGGTCTCGTTCACCAGCTTCCAGGAAATTTCGAACCACTCGTCGTGTTCTTTCACCAATCCTGCCTCGCGCAGCATCGGGAAAAAATGATCCGCCAGCGTGCCGTCTCTGGCGAACGTGCGGTGGCACTCCGCAAGGCGGGCGATTGCCGCTTCCCGGTCGGTCCCGAGGGTGGCCATCGCCCGGGGCAGATCGGCGTAGAACCGGATTCGCATGAGTTCCATTGGCCCCGCGTTGATGTTCTCCGCGCTGGCGGCCATCAACGCCAACGCTTCCGCGGTCGAGGCGGCCGCCGCCCAATCGCGTTTCTCCAGCAGGGAGTCCGCGTGGGCCTTGATTGCGGCGCTGAAGGTCGCCGAGTCGGGATCGCACTCATGGGCCGCTCGCGAATGCCAGAGGGCGGCTCGTTCATAATCATGACCGGAACTGTAGCATACTGCGATCTGGAGGCTGGTCATGGGATCGCCGAGCGCGAGCTTCTCCACCCAGTCATCGTGGCTTGCAGCTTCCTCGATTCTGCCGGCTTGGCGAAGGTAGGCTGCCGCAAAGGCGTGGAACTGGGGATTGGCCGCTTGAATGTTTGCGGAACGGCCGAGGAGGCGGATGAAGAATCCGGCGGCGTCATCCCAACGCCCGTTGGCGGTGAGAATGAAGGAATGTGCGATGGTGAGCATCTCCTCCTGATTGTTGCCAGAAAGGTCGGCGGCCCTGAGGCTGCTGGCGGCGTCCGGCGCGTGCGAGGTGAGGAACAGAATCCGGCCGAGTTGTGGCGCGCGTTCATCGGCCGGTGTCGCCTCGACGGCTTCCCAAACCCGGTCCATCCACTGTTTCCTGAGATTCTGTGGATCCACGCCATAATCGAAAAGGGCGAGCAGCCCGGCAAACCGATCACGACTCGTTCTGTCCGGCTCAAGTTCCCGCAGCCAGTTCCACCACTCGTCGATCATTTCCTCATCATGGAATGCTTCGTTGAGAAGGTCGTCCCAGCGGTCCTCCTCCTCGCCGGCCCATTCGGATCCGATCCGCAGTGCGAGCGCCGACATGGGGGGACGATTCGGATTGATTCTTCGGAAAAGTCCGCCGAAAAAATCCGAGAACTCATCCCGGTTATTCTTCGCCAATTCCGCCAGCGGAGGACCGAAGGCGGCATAGGCCTCTTCTTGCAAGCCCCGGCGCTGCATGAAATCAGCGAGATAAAGCAGTTCGGCGATGCCTTCGGAACCATTTCCCTCGTCGTCCGGATCCTCCCATAAACGTTCGACGCGTTCCGCCACCCAAGCCCGGTAATCCGGCATTTCAGGATCGAGGCCGAGGGTTTGCAGGGCCTCCGGGATCCTTTCCATGCTGTCAAAGTGGTAAAACGCCTGGAGTGGCACATCACTGGCATGGCGCTTTTCGGCATCGGTCGTTTTCCCAAGCAGAATCAGCGAAGCGGCACCTACCCATCTCTCCTCATTGTCGCCATCCAGCAGGCGGCGGAACGGATCGAGGTCGGAGTCCTTGATTTTCCGGCCCTGCCAGCGACGGATTGCAAGCGCCGGGTAAAGTTCGTGGGCGCCGGCCGTCCGCATGCCGGCCCCGTTCTGGCGCAACCAGGGAAGGGGATCGCCATCCAACACGGCCATCGCGGCGGCGATCCGCTGGTTTCCGGAAGCCTCGGCGGCCTCCCTGGCGGCGGCGCTGTTACCCGCAGCGCGGTACAAGGCGAGTTTCCAGGCATCGGAATTCACCCCCTTCAAAGTGGACGCCCGCTCCAGTTCCTGTTCAAGCGTTCCCTGCGACCGGTGGAAAGCGGCGAGCGCGACCAAACTGTCGGGGGTCACCGGTGCCATTTCCAAAAAGTCCTTCGCGCCGGCCGCGTCGCCCTCGATCAGGCGCTCGCGGGCTGCGACGACCGCCACCCCCTCCAAAGCATTCTGCAGAGCGGCGCGGAGTTCCGGCTTTTTCTCGGCGGCAAAAAGCTTCAGCATCTGCCGCCAGGCACGGCGCTCGCGCAAGGCTTGCAACAGCGCCTCTTTCTCCGAGGAGTTCGCCTTTGCATAACGTTCGACCAAGGCGATTACCGCGGGGTCGGTGGAGGGGGTGATGTGGAGTTCGATCTTTCGCAGCAGTTCACGGGCACGGATGGCCTGCTCCGGGTCCTTGGAATGGACCGCCTCGCGGAGTGCGGGCAATGCCGGCTCGCCCAGTTCCCAGATTTCACGCGTGGCATCTTCGCGGGTTTTGAATTGGTCGTGGGAGAGGCTGTCCACCAGCGTTTGCAGAGATCGGCCGCCATCCTCGCCGACTGCTGCCATTGGCGGCCGCGACTGTGCCGCAAGAATTCCGGAGACGAGGATGCAGCCAAGTGCGGAGAAGGACCGGGTGAATCTCATGTGGGTGTAACGTCCCGGATTGCGCGGAAAAATCAACTCACTTCACCGTACCGAAACAGATCTCCGATGCAGACCCGGTAGAAATAGGAAACCGCTGTGCCGTCCTTGGAGCTGCGAGCCACGTTCCGTGAACTCATCAAGTGGGGTCGTCCGGTGCTTTTCCGTCTTCCTGAAAAGGCGTGACTTATTACACCGGTAAATGACCCCGATTCAATCATATCGGTTCGGGCCAGCTACCAAAAATGGTCGGACACAGCAGTCGGCAGGAAGCTATCGGAGCCGCCACCGGCCGCAACCAAAATCCCCAGAAAAGAATCCGCGGCCGGTTCTGGTTCGGACCGCTGCTTTTCGCTGTGCCCGTCCCTTCTTTCCCTGATAAGGATCACCCATGAAAATCGTGTGGATTTTGATCTGTTCGGCATCGCTGGCGTCGGCCACTCCGTCGGCTCCACCCGATCCGGACGAGGCCGCCTACCCTGCATTGGAGCGCTTTGTCGAAGTGCTTGAGGCGGTCCGCCACCGTCACCCGGACCTTGACCGGCTTGCGTATGACCGCCTGGTGAATCACGCCCTCGAAGGAATGCTGGCCGGGCTGGATCCGCATTCCTCATTCATCCACCCGGAAATGATGCGCCAGATGCAACTCCACGAGGGACTGGATCCGGAAATCGAATCGCTGGGGCTGACACTCGGCATCCGCGACGATGGACCGTACGTGGCGGCGGTCGCGCCCGCAGGATGTTCGGCCGAAGCCGGAGTGCTGGCCGGGAGCGCCATCCTGGAGATCGATGGAGAAGAGGTCCTGACGGCCGGCCTTCCCGAGCTTCTGCAAGGCCTGCGTCGGCAGCCGGGCGAAACCAGCAAGCTTCTTTTGAGATCTGCCGGCCAAACTCCCTCTGAAGAGGTTTCACTCGTGCACCGACGGATCGACGAGCGCTCGGTGGCCGAGGCCCGCCTCCTTATACCTGAAAAGGACATCGGCTATCTGCGGCTCGCGGCTTTCGGTTCCCGATCCGCGAGCGAGGTGGAAGCGGCTCTCGACGGGTTGGAAGACGATGGAATGAGATTCCTGGTTCTCGACCTCCGTGGAAACGGGGGCGGCGAGCTGGGTGAGACCGTGAAAATCCTAGGCTTGTTTCTACCTCCCGGGACCGAGGTGGTCACCACCCGCGGTCGCGAAGGCGAGGCCGCGGAGCCACTCGGAACTCCCGACCGGCAGCGGCGCGTGAGAAGCTATCCCATCGCGGTTCTCATGGATCGGAAGTCCGCCTCCGCGTCTGAACTCACTGCCGGGGTTCTCCAGGATTTGAAACGAGCCAAAGTGGTGGGGGAGACAAGCTTTGGCAAAGGTTCGGTCCAGAATATCATTCCGATGGGTGGTGGCACCGCGTTGCGTCTCACCGTCGCAACCTACCATACCCCCTCGGGCAATACTCCGCATCTCAAGGGCATCCAGCCGGATCGGGTGGTGGAGATGACGGACGAAATCCGCGAGAACGTCGCACTGCGGACCCGCTTGGACACGCTGGACCCGGAGCGAAGGAAG
>JBBSJY010000028.1:0-31081 GCA_038256845.1 Verrucomicrobiales bacterium
AGAACCACAAGCCGCTCTATTGCATCTACGTCGCCATCGGCCAGAAGCTCTCCAACGTGGCGCGGACCCAGAAGATCCTCGAAGACGCCGGTGCGATGGAATACACCACCATCGTCTCCGCTTCCGCTTCGGATGCCGCGGCCATGCAGTTCCTCGCTCCGTATGCGGGCTGCGCCATCGCCGAGTATCTGATGGATAAGGGCCAGGATTGCCTCATCGTTTTCGACGACCTTTCCAAGCACGCCGTCGCCTATCGCCAGGTGTCGCTCATCCTCCGCCGCCCCTCCGGCCGCGAGGCCTATCCCGGTGACGTGTTCTACCTTCACAGCCGCCTGCTTGAGCGCTCCGCCCGTCTTTCCGAAGCGGCCGGCGGTGGCTCGCTCACGGCGCTGCCGATCATTGAAACGCAGGCCGGCGACGTCTCGGCCTACATTCCGACCAACGTCATCTCCATCACCGACGGCCAGATCTATCTGGAAACGGACCTGTTCTATCAGGGCATCCGCCCGGCCATTTCGGTCGGTCTCTCGGTGTCCCGCGTCGGATCGGCCGCCCAGACAAAAACGATCAAGTCGGTTGCAGGCACGACCAAGCTCGACCTCGCCCAGTATCGCGAACTCCAGGCCTTCGCCCAATTCGGTTCCGACCTCGATGCCTCGACCAAGAAGAAACTCGATCGCGGCGCCCGCATCGTCGAACTTTTCAAGCAAAACCAATACAGCCCGCTCGCGATGGAGATGGAAGCCATCTATCTCTTCTCGATGCAGAACGGCTACTTCGACGACGTCGCCGTCGCAGACGTGAAGCGCTTCCAGGCGGACATGGGTGAATACTTCAATACCCGCAAGGGCGAACTCCTCGACAAGATCCGCAACGAAAAGCCGGACCTCAAAAAGGACGCCGCCATGGTCGATGCCGTCAAACAAGCGATCGGCGACTTCAAGACGTCCTGGAAGTAATCCCCTCTGGTTTCTTGTTTCTGGTCTCTGGCTTCTAAAATCTTATGGCTAACCTCCGCGACATCCGCCGACGCATCAAGTCGGTCAAAAACACCGCGCAGATCACCCGCGCGATGCAGCTTGTCGCCGCGGCGAAGATGAAGAAAGCGCAGGACCAGGCGCTGGCCGGCCGCGACTACTCGAAGCAGCTCAACGGCGTCCTCCAGGACATCAGCGAAAACTTCGGCGAGGCATCCCATCCGCTGTTGGAACGCCGCGAAGGAAATCGGGAGCTGGTGCTCGTGATCTCCACGGACAAAGGGCTTTGCGGCCCGATCAACACCAACCTCGCCCGCAAGCTGCGTGCCACGGTCGCTGCCGATGCCGACTATGTCACGGTCGGTCGCAAGCTGCGGATCATGTTGGAGAAACTCGGCAAACACATCCTCGCCGACTTTTCCGTGAAGGACCCGGTCCCGTTCGCCGACGCCCGCGCCATCGCGAAACTCCTCTCGAAGGAATTCATCGATGGCAAATATGACAAGGTCTCCATCGCCTTCACCCGCTTCGTCAACACGCTCAGCCAGGAGCCGGAGGTGATCCAGCTTTTGCCGGTGGTGCCGCCAACCGACCATGGCGACGCCACCGACACCAACGATTTCCTCTTCGAACCATCACCCGCCGATGTCCTCGGCGCGATCCTTCCGCTCTACGTCAACTTCCGCGTGTTCCAGGCCCTCGTCGAGGCCCGCGCTTCCGAGCACTCCGCCCGGATGGTCGCCATGAAATCCGCGACCGACAACGCCAAGAAGTTCATCAAGGAACTCACCCTCGAATACAACAAGGTCCGCCAGGCCGCGATCACCTCCGAACTCCTCGAAATCACCACGGCCATGAAGGCCATGGAATGACCGGTTGCAGCCAAACCCGTTTTAACTGTGTTCCCATCATGAAAATGGTCACCGAAACCGCAGCGCGGCAGGATCTCGGATCGCTGGTCGAAGGGGTGTGGGAAAACCATGTGCCGGTGATCATCCGCCGGGAAAACGGTAACTCCGCGGTGGTGATATCTCTGGACGATTTCAAGGACCTGGATGAGACCGCCTATCTCATGAGTTCGCCTGAAAATGCCAAAATGCTTCTAGCGGCAATCGAAGACTGCCGGAACGGAATCAATATGACGGAGCGCGATCTGATTGAACCATGAAGGTCCTTTTCCAGGAACAGGCGTGGGAACAATACTGTTACTGGCAAAACACCGATAAGAAAATTCTGAAAAAGATCAATGAACTCATCAAAGATATCTAGCGCTCACCCTACGAGGGGATCGGAAAAACCGAACCTCTCAAACACCAATTTTCCGGCTTCTGGTCCAGGCGCATTGATCGCGAACACCGCCTCGTCTATCAAATCGGATCGGACTCCCTCATCATTGCCGGTTGCCGCTTCCACTATTAACTTTTAACAGATAACTTTCTCCCAATGTCCAACCAAGGAACCATCGTCCAGATCATCGGCGCCGTCATTGATGCCGACTTTTCGAAAGCCACCAATCTGCCCGAGATCTACAACGCGTTGGAGATCCATTACGTCCTCAACGGCGCGGACACCAAACTCACGCTGGAGGTCCAGCAGCATCTTGGTGACGGCTGGGTGCGCGCGGTTGCGATGTCCACCACCGACGGTCTCAAGCGCGGCATGGTCCTCACCGACATCGGCAAGCCCATCTCCGTGCCCGTCGGCAAACAGGTTCTCGGCCGTATTTTCAATGTCACCGGTGATCTGGTGGACGAGAACGTCCCGCTGGAAGATGCGAATTTCCGCGCCCCGATCCACCGCCTCGCTCCCGCCTTCACCGAGCAATCGGCAAATACCGAAGTCCTTCCTACCGGCATCAAGGTCATCGACCTGATCTGCCCGCTGCTCAAGGGTGGCAAGGGCGGCATGTTCGGTGGTGCCGGCGTCGGCAAAACCGTCGTCATCATGGAGCTCATCAACAACATCGCAAAAGCGCACGGCGGTTACTCCGTCTTCGCCGGTGTCGGCGAGCGGACCCGTGAAGGAAACGACCTTTATTGGGAAATGATCGAAGGCAACGTCATCGCGACCGAAAAGGATGAGAAGGGCCATGTGAAGCTCGATGACCGTGGAAATCCGGTTCTCGCCGAGGGCTCGAAGGTCGCCCTCTGCTACGGCCAGATGAACGAGCCGCCCGGAGCGCGCCTCCGCGTCGCCCTTTCCGCCCTTACCATGGCGGAGCATTTCCGCGACGAGGCCAATCAGGACGTCCTCCTCTTCGTCGATAATATCTTCCGTTTCTCCCAAGCCGGTTCCGAGGTCTCCGCGCTGCTCGGCCGGACGCCGTCCGCCGTGGGTTACCAGCCGACCCTCTCCGAGGAAATGGCCGGTCTCCAGGAGCGGATCACCTCCACCAACAAGGGCTCCATCACTTCGATCCAAGCCGTTTACGTGCCTGCGGACGACCTGACCGACCCCGCGCCCGCCAATACCTTCGCCCACCTTGACGCCACCGTCGTTCTCGAGCGTTCGCTTGCTGAGCAGGCGCTTTTCCCAGCGGTCGATCCGCTTGCCTCGACCTCGAAAGCCTTGGCCCCCGAGATCGTCGGAGAAGAACACTACCGCGTCGCCCGTGGCGTCCAGCAGGTGCTCCAGCGGTATAAGGACCTTCAGGACATCATCGCCATTCTCGGGATGGACGAGCTTTCGGACGAGGACAAGATGACCGTCTTCCGCGCCCGGAAGATTCAGCGCTTCCTCACCCAGCCTTTCCACGTCGCGGAAATTTTCACCAACGTTCCCGGCGTGCTCTGCTCGATCGAGGAGACCGTCAAAGGCTTCGCCGAGATCCTCGATGGCAAGATGGACAGCGTGCCCGAAGGCAACTTCTACATGAAGGGCGGAATCGATAGCGTCGCCCGCGACTGAAAATTTCAGATTCCAAATCTCAAATCTCAGATCCCTCTTCCATGCCTCTCCATCTCGAAATCGTCACCCCGGAGAAAAAGATATTCTCCGATACCGTGGAGAACGTCTATCTGCCGGGAGCGGACGGGGAGATGGGGATTCTTCCGAACCACGCCGGCCTTGTCACCGCCCTCCAGGCAGGCGAGCTGCGCTACCTCCGCCAAGGCCAGCAAGTGACTCTGGCGATCGGCTCCGGATTCGCGGAAGTCACCCAAACGAAAGTCATCGTCCTCACCGACATGGCCTTGGGCGAGGCCGACATCGACGAAGCCGCCACCGAGGAAGCGATCAAACGCGCCGAGGAAAAGCTGCAAGGCGTCGATCACAGCATGGACGCAGAGGAGGTCGCCTATCTCCAGGGCGTCATCTCCCGCTCCGGCGCCGCGCTGCGCTTCAAGCGGAAATACCGGCCGTAGGCCTTTTCCAGCGATAGGCCGCGGATGCTCAACCCGGAGGGGTGGCAGCCATTATATTAGCCGGTGGTTGAGGCGCCACGCGCCGACACCACCGGAAAGCCATTCCCAGAGATCCGCATCCCGGAGGGATGGCAGCAACGGCGGGCCGCTCGCCCCCTCCCCGCGCGTGGAGGCCGTGGGCCATCCCACGGCGATTTACGGCTTGCCAAGCCGTTAGGTTCCTTGTCGCCTGAAAAGGCTGGCCAGCCACGTTTCCCATGACCGCCCAAATCCAATCGCCCGTTGCCCGTTTGTCTTTGATGATGTTCCTCCAGTTCTTCATCTGGGGTTCATGGTTCGTAACCCTGTTCCTGGTGCTGGGAAGCAACAACCTGGCCGGAATCATCGGCGATTCCTATAGCAGCGCTCCGATCGCCGCGATCATCGCTCCTTTGTTCCTCGGCTTGATCGCCGACCGGTTTTTCTCCTCGGAAAAAGTCATGGGGGCCCTGCTGTTGATCGGTGGCGGACTCATGTTGCTGGTGCCAGGAGCGGTGGCCTCGGGAAACGGCGGCTTGGTGGTCTGGCTGTTCATCGGCCACATGGCCTGTTACATGCCCACGCTCGGACTTGGGAACACGATCGTGTTCACCCACCTGCCGACGGAGGTGTTTCCGAAAGTCCGCGTCTGGGGGACCATCGGCTGGATTGCCGCCGGGTTGGTCGCCGGTTTCCTCGGTTGGTCGGCGAGCGTCAACCTGTTCTGGATGGCCGCGGCCGCTTCCCTCATCTTGGGCGTTTACTGTTTCACTCTGCCCAACACCCCTCCGCCCTCGGCCGGACAACCGGTGAACCTCCGCGCGATGCTGATGCTTGACGCTTTCAAGCTGATGGCCAAACCCGCGTTTCTGGTTTTCATCATCTGTTCCACGCTGATCTGCATTCCGCTTGCCTATTATTATGCGAATACCTCCGGGTATTTACAGAACATGGGTTTCGAACAACCCGCATCCGCGATGACCATCGGCCAGATGTCGGAAATCTTCTTCATGCTCCTCATACCGTTCTTCTTTCGGAAGCTCGGCGTGAAATGGATGATCCTGATAGGCATGGGTGCATGGGTGCTGCGTTATCTGCTCTTCTCCTATGGCGCAACCGAGCAGGTCGTCTGGATGCTCTTCGCCGGCATCGCGCTGCATGGGATTTGCTATGACTTCTTCTTTGTCACCGGCTTCATGTATGCCGACCGCACGGCCCCCAAAGAAGTCCGCGGGCAGGCCCAAAGCATGTTGGTTTTCTTCACCCAAGGAGTCGGGATGTTCATCGGGTTCCGGGTTGCCGATTTCAAACTCAACGAGGTCCGGGAGCCCGCCGCGACGCTGACCACCGCCATCGAAGCGGCCCGCGGCGAACAGACACTCACCTTCGGCCAGCAGCTTGGGAAGATGTTTGCGGTAGATATGCCTGCTGCGGTCGATCCCGCGCTCATTTCGGAAGCTGCCGTCTTGTGGCAAACCTATTGGATGCTCCCGGCTCTGATGGCGGCCGGCATCGGAGTGGTGTTCTTCATCTTCTTCTGGGACAAAACCAAGGGAGGGCCGGAGGTGGTCCCGGTGGCGAAAGAGCCGTCCACCACCGAGGTTGTTCCTTAACAATCCTCAGATCCCCATTCTGGATTCAAAACTCCCGCTCCACGCTCAGCCAGAACGAGCGTGGCACCGCCAGCGTGCGGAGTCCGCCGCTGCCCAGGCCGGTGGCGATCTCCTCGTCGAACAGATTGTCGATCCTTGCCTGATAGAGGGTCTTTCCGACCTTCCATGACGCGCCGATCCTCGCGCTGGTGTAGCTGGGAATCTCCCGGCGTGCGAGGGCATCGTCGAATTGAGAGGCACCGTATTCGTAACCGGCGGAAAAGATCAGTCCGTTCCGAGGTTCCCAATCGACGCCACCGAGCAGCCGCAAATCCGGCGCTTGCGGGAATGGCTTCCCCTCCAACAGCGGCTGCCTAGAGGATTTCTGAAACTCCGTATCCGTCCAGATCCCCGCCGCGCGAAACGCGAGCGTCTCACGGGCCTGCCATTCGATCTCACCCTGAAAACCCAGCACCCGCGCCTCGTCCACGTTCTGCCGCTGCGAGCCGGATCCGCCGGCCGGGATCGTCCCGAAAAGCTCCGCGATGAGACCCGCGTCGGTGACCGGAACGTTCGCGATGGCATCGTGGATCCAGTGGTGGAACACGCTGCCCCGCAGCCGCACCGTCTCCGTCGGTCGCCATTCCAAACCGGCCTCCAGGCTGAAAAAGCGCTCGGGATCGAGATCGGCATTCGCCTCGACGATGTCGTTCCGCACCCGGAACGGCCGGTGCAATTCATTGAGGGTTGGCAGCCGGAAACTTGTCCCCGCGGATAAATCCGCTTCCACGCAATGGTTGAGTTGCCGCGAGACCGCGACCGCGGCGGACGGCTCGATCCCATCTCGGTCGCCTTGGAAGTCCTCCCGCAGGCGCCTGCCGTCAGTGAGCGAATCCTCGATCCGCCGCCCGTCGTCGAGCCACCACGCGTCCATCCGGAGGCTGGCGTCCACCCGCGTCGTCCCGCTCTCGGGTGCGTATCCCGCCATCGCGAAAATTCCCGCCATCGTTTGCTCGCCGCCCGCCTCCCGGATGCGGAACACTCCAACCTGCTCGTTCGTTTCCCCGGTCACTCGCCGCGCGTCCACCCCTGCCGTGAGCGACCACGGCCCGGCCGGTTCCCAAAGCAACGTGAACGCGCCTCCCGTGCCACGCCCCGGCACGTCGAACTGGTCGAGCGCCAGCGTTTCGGCGTCTCGCCCGTTGTTGACCGAACTGAAAACCTGCGAAAACGCGCGCCGCTGGTGATAGGCCAGCGCCTGCCACGAAACCGGCCCGGCCTCCGAACTCACCCGCAGCCCGAAATCGAGCGCCTCGCTTTCGTTCCTTGCCAGCGGGGTCCCGTTTCCCCGCTCCTCGGAATAGTAGGAGAATGTGGGTTCAACGGTCAGTCCCGGCACCGGCCGCCACGCGAATTTCAGATCCGCGCCATGGAAATCGATGTCCAGCTCGCGGTCGATCGGTCCCCGCTGCGAGTGGCCGAGCGCATGAAATCCATCCGAATGCATCGCAAACGCCGAAACGGAAACCGCCAGCGTCTCCCCGTCGTTGGCGAGCGCATTTGAAATCGCACCGCCGTATGTTCCCTGTCCGCCGCCGCCCAGACGCAGCGCCCCCCGCTCTTCGAAGGGCGACCTGCTGGCCATCTGGACCACTCCGGCCGGGCTTTGGTTTCCCCATACCACCGCCCGCGCCGACGGGACGATCCGAAGGGATTCCAGGTTCGACGCCTCATAACGCGCCCAATAGACCCAGCCGCCGAATGGATCGTTCTGTGGAATTCCATCTAACAACACCAGCGTCCGCGAGGCGGCGGTCGCTCCCGTGTTGCGGAGGCTCACTCCCGCCGATGTGGGATTTCCGAACAAGGATGTCTGCCGGCGGTAGAGCGAGAACGACGGTTCGTTCGCGAGCAGTTCGTCGATGGTCCTGGGTGATGATACGGCGATTTCTTCCCGTTGCCATTCCGCGAGGGTCGGCACCGCGCCGCGGACGGTTCCCCGCCGTTCCGCCATCACCACCAGCTCGGGCAGGAGCCCGGGCGATTGCGCGGAGAGGCTGCCGACTCCCAGAAATAAGGTTCCTGCGATCCGTTTCATCACCACATCCGCCTGACATGCGGGTCCCGCCGCTCGATTCGGCCGAAAACCGACGGCGGCTCGGCTTTCAGCGTCATCCTGGAAATCAGTCCCATCACCTGATAGAGAAACAGCGCCACGTTCGCCACCACGAAAATGATGGTCACCCAAGCCGGGTGCATCAGATGCCGGTCATCGTCGCTGATCGGGAGGAACACGCCGCAGTTTTGGCGGATCCGTCCCGTCCCGTCCATCCAAGATGCTGCCGGAAAATCCTCATCCTCCCCTTTGGCAATCGCCTCCGCGAACGCCGAAAGCCAACGAATTTCGCGAGGCTGGCGAGTCGCCAATTCCGAAGAAAAAAATGCTGCCGGAGGCGGCTTGTGGTTGGCTAGAGTTCGAAATGGCTGCGACCACCGACGAAAACCCATACGTCCTGACCGCCGAGCGTGCCCAGGCACCTCCCGTGAGTTTCCGCGAACGGCTGAAATACCTGGGGCCGGGATTGATCCTAACGGCTTCGATCGTGGGATCGGGCGAGTTGATCGGGACGACGATTTTCGGCGCGCGGGCGGGATTCGTCGGATTCTGGATCATCATCGTGAGCTGTCTGGTGAAGGTGGCGTTGCAACTGGAATTTGGGAAATACGCGCTCTACACCGGCCGCAGCACGATGGCGACGCTGAACGGCCTGCCGGGCCCGCGGCTCGGGCGAGGGAGCTGGGCGATCTGGATCTGGCTGTTGGTGATGTTGGTGAAACTGCTGCAGGTCGGCGGCATCGTTGGCGGGTTGGCGACGTTGCTGAACATCGCGATGCCGGGGGTGCCGGTGCTCTGGTGGCTCGCGCCGTGCGTGGCGGTGATCGCGTGGATCGCTTCCCGCGGATACCGGACGATCGAGCGCGGATCGATGATCCTGACGGCGATTTTCACGATCATGACATTGGTCTCGCTGGCTGCGTTGCAATGGACGCCGAATGCGGTGACCGGTCCGGAGTTCCTTTCCGGCCTGCGCTTCGAGTTACCGCCGGAGATGTTGTTCTACGCTTGGGCGGCGTTCGGCATCACTGGCATCGGCGGCGATGAGATTCTTGTCTATAATTACTGGCTGATCGAAAAGGGGTATGCCGCGCGGACCGGGCCGCGCGACGACTCCCCGGAATGGACGGCGCGGGCGAAGGGATGGATCCGCGTGATGAAAATGGACGCACTCATTTCCATGGTGATCTACACCGTAGTCACAGCCGCGTTCTACCTGTTAGGAGCGGCGGTGCTGCACCGCTTGAACGAACTGCCGGAAGATAAGGATCTCCTGCAACGGTTGAGCCTGCTTTACACCGAGACGCTGGGGCCGTGGGCGAAGTGGGCTTATCTGGGGGGCGGGCTCGCGGTGCTTGCTTCGACGATGCTTGCGGCGACGGGCGCGTGGAGCCGACAGTTTGCGGACGCGGCGGGCCAGTTCGGTTATATCAATTTCCTGGATCCGGTCCAGCGGGCCCGTGCGGTCAAGTTCTTCACATGGCTTTTCCCATCCATGTGGGCGGTGATGTACCTGATTTTCCAGAACAGCGCGCTGATGGTGCTGGTCGGCGGCGCGGCGACAATGGCGGTGTTGTTCGTGGTGGTGTTCGCCTGCATCTGGTTCCGGCTCCGGACGCTGCCGCCATCGCTCAAGCCGACGCGATGGTATGATGCCGCGCTGATCGTCAGCATCATCGCGATCCTGGCGGTGGGCGTGCAGGCGCTGGTGAGTTCGGTGATACGGGTGTTCGGATGAGGTTGCTCAGGCATGATCTTCTCCGGTTCTTTCGAAACGTTCGGGCTCCCTGCGAAGTGAATCTTGGGGGCTTTTGATTTCACCGCTTGACGTCTGCGATCCATTTCACCAGCCTCCGCCTCTCGTGAATTTCGAATCGATTCAAACCTACCCGTGGAACGGCAAGCGCATGGCGCAGGCCGGGCCCGTGGTCGTGGAATGGAATCGACTTGTCTCCCTCCACCTGACCGTGTGCCGCGACTTCGCCGGTGTTTCCGGCGTGGCGCCGGGTGGGATCGGAAACGGAATTCACTGATTGGTTTTCCCTCGTTTTCCGCCCCACTCGCCAGCCGGTGAGTGGGGCTTTTTTTGTTTTTCTCCACCATGTCATGAACCCGAAGCCACCAGACGGCACGCTGATGCAGGACCTGCGGGCCCTGCCTTCCCAGTATTGGATTCTTTTCAGCGGAACCTTGATCAACCGCTTCGGGCACTTCGTGATCCCGTTTTTGGCGATCTATCTGCGCCGGGAGGGATATGGTGCGGATGTGATCGGGCTCACGCTCGGCGCCTACGGCGCGGGCGCGCTGTTAGCGGGAGGAATCGGCGGATACATGGCAGACCGCTTGGGCCGCAAGCCGACGATGATCATTTCCTGCGTGGGGGCGGCGGTTTTCATGATCGTGCTTTCGCAAGCGAGGGAAGTGCCGGCGCTGGTTGCGGCCACTTTCATGAGCGGCCTTTTCAGCGCGATGTACTATCCCGCGGGAAGTGCCCTGATCGCGGATATGGTGCCACGGCATCTGCGCGTCCGTGCCTTCGCTTGCCAGCGGCTGGCCATCAATTTCGGCTTCGCGGCCGGCATGGCGGTGGCGGGATTCATGGCGGAGCATTCGTTCTTCGCCCTGTTCGTCGTGGACGCGCTGACAACACTCCTGTTAGGGGC
This sequence comes from Verrucomicrobiales bacterium, assembly GCA_038256845.1. Lineage (GTDB taxonomy): Bacteria > Verrucomicrobiota > Verrucomicrobiia > Verrucomicrobiales > Akkermansiaceae > Luteolibacter. The sequence continues at coordinate 10,729 of JBBSJY010000028.1, forward strand.
GGCGATCTGGTTCGGACTGAAGATTCCTCCGAGGCCGGCATCACCGGCGGATACGGCCGGATGGTTCCACGCGCTCGCGCACATGAAGCGGAATCCATCATTTCAGCTGGCGGCAGGGGCCTCGTTTCTGATCGCCATCCTGTTCTGGCAGATGAGCAGCAGTTTCGGGCTGCAGGTGACCGAGGGTGCGGGTCTCGACGAGCGCGCCTACGGACTGCTGATGGCGCTCAACGGCGCGATGATCGTCTTGTTAGAGCTGCCGCTCACCAGCTTCACCCGGCGCTTCCCCGCGCCACGGATGATGGCGGTGGGATATGCCATTGTCGGCATCGGCATGGGCATCAATCTCTTTGCCGCGAATCTGCCGGTGCTGATCCTTTGCACCGTCGTGTTCACGATCGGGGAAATGATCGCCCTGCCGATCGCCAACAGCCACATCGCGGGCCTTGCACCGGAGGATATGCGCGGGCGCTATCTCGGTGTGGTTTCGATCACCTGGAGTTCCGCCACGCTGGTCGGTCCCGCGATGGGCCTCGCCCTCTATCAATACAACCCGCCGGTGTTGTGGGTGGTGATGGCAGGGATCGGATTGCTGGCGGGCCTGTTGATTCTTTTCAGCGGGCCGGATGCGGAGGAGTGCAAGGGTGCGGTGGGATCCGACGCGGAAGTCCTTCCCGTGGTCACTCCCCGCTTGCTGACGGCAGCGGACGCCACCAAGGTTGACGGGTGATGGTCCCTTTTTTCGCGGTCTCATCCCGAGAAATTCAGGCCCGGGCGGATCGCGCGGGCCGATCCGGAAGCGGCACCGAATTATGGCAGGGGTGCCCGCACTTGCCTCATCCAGGGCGGGAAGTCGGAATACATCCGCACGACCGGTTGTTTGAATCTGGGGTTCACGGAAGTGACTACAATTTCACGCCGCTTGTCGGTGGCCTTCCAACTGACCGACTGGCCTTTGACCCATTGACCGTTCCCGCTCAGAAATTCGACGACCACGGGATACATGTTGTAGTCATTCACTTTCTTGGAATGTGGAAACATGGCGTGCCGGGTAGGCGGGATTTGCGGGGTGACGGCACCGGCCAAAATGAAGCGGATCGGGACGGGCGAAGCGTTGATCGCCCGGACGCTGCCCATGGCGAACGTATCGGTGTCGTCGTCATAGGCCCGGACCAGATAGGGAAGGGGTTCGCCGCTTTTCTTCCCCGGCATGAAAACGAAGAGCTGGCGGTTGGATTTGGTCAGAGTCGCCTTTCCCACCAACTCCCGGACGGTCTTGCCGTCGGCTCCGGTTTTCTCCACATAGAATGCCGCCTCATTTCCCGCGAAGGCTCCTTCGATCACCGGTGACACATCCGTGTAGAGCTCCACCTTCATGCTCTCATCCGGCTTGCCGGTAGGAATGAGAACGCTATCGATCCCATCGACATGTTCGAGGCAGAGGGTGCGGAAGGCGACCTTGCGAAGGTCCTGGGCTACGGCCACCATGGATGGAAGCGCGAGCGTTAGAGTGGCAACGTAGAGGAAAAGTTTCATATCGGAAGGTGCGGGACGGGCATGTTTCAGATTTCGCTCTGCCGAAGCCAGCGGAATGCGACCAATTCGAATTTTCTGCCGAAATCCTGATTCACCCGCGAGGTGGCGGGCTCATGCGGGAGATCGGTGGGGTCCAGGTAGTCGGGAACCCGCTGGACGGTGGCTTCGCACCACGCTTGGGCGATGATGTTGCCTTGTGCGTCGCGGGCGTCTCCGTAGGCCCGAATGCGGAAGGTGTCGGACCGGACGGTAATGAACGAGCCGATGGCGGAGAGGATGTCACCTTGGGAGATCTCGCCGGGAGCCCCAGCCCCCGTGTTGCCGGTGACGGCGGAGGGGTTCACCCAGCCGTAATCGGCGATTTCCAAGGGATCGATCGCCCGGGCGTTGGATTCCATGATCGAATTGATGTTGCTGCGGTCCAGCGCCGCCTGGATGGCTCCGCGTTGCGTCAGTTCGCCTCCGTTTCCGAGGCGGCGGTTGACGAATTCGGCGACCGAGAGGAACGGGCCGCGTTCCCTGATTTCCCCGACGATCAACTCGGCGAGCGTCTCGATTTCGCCGCCATCGAGGGTCCGGTAGCTGTTCCAGAGTAGATCGGTGCCGGTAAAATTCCCATCAAGGCCGATGCTCGGCTGCCGGACGCGGAGCATCGGAGTTCCCGGTGGATCCGTGTCCGATGCGCCGGATGCAAGGGGCACATCTTCCCGTGCGAGCGCGGAAAGGACGGAAACCCAAGCCGGAACCGATGTGCTGTTCACATTGAAAGCACCCTGCGTGAGGATAAATGCCGCGGATCGCTTTCCATCCTCGGTGATCGCCTCTTCCGCAGCGTCCGCGGCCGATTTTCCCGAGGGCAGCCACGTGGAATTGCGGGGATTCGGAAGACTGCCTCCACTTTCGAAGAAAGTGGTCGCGAGTTGTTCCTGCGTGGTCGATCCCGAATAGGCGACGCCTGCGAGGGTGGACAAGGTGGAGAGCCAATAGGCGTCCCACAGGCGGTCGTTCGCCAGCCACGAGTGATCGAGGACGGTTCTGGAGGTATCGGGCTTTACGAAGGTGGCGGCGGCCGGGACGGCTGGATGGGCACGGGATTCGCCGACCGAGTAGGTCACGTAGGGCACGCTGCCGATGCTCGCTCCATTCGCATGACGAAGCTGGGCGATCGATTGCAAGGGAGCCAAGGGGATTTCGTAGATCGTCGCTGCGGTCGTGCCATTGGTGGCTCCGTGGCCCCCGAAGAAAAAAGCGTGTTCGTTGTCCGGCCCGCCCGACTCGACGGCCGCACTTCCGTTTTTCACCGGCACCAGCGCGAATTCCAAGGGACTGCTGCCCTGGCTTTCGGAGCTGGTGAAATCGACGGTGGCCATCTGGAAGGCGATTCCCGTGTCAGCCACCGGTCGGCTTTCGGTAAAGGCTTCGGCGGTGGTTTTCGCGCCGACGCTGAAAATCGCGAAGGGGCGCGCGTTCTCATACTTGCGGATGGGAGTCGAGTTGCTTTCATACAGGTCCGCCGCGGTGAGCGGGCTGCTGTTGCTGGCGGGGAAAGTGGCCGGAAAGCTACGGTCCTCCGGGAAGCGCGGGGATGTGCCTTCCTCCACCACCGTCTTCAAGCGGCCCTCGTTCATGTAAAAGACCTGGGTGGTTCCCGCGGTCTGATTGCCAAGCTTCACGGTGATATTGAAAGTGTTTTGAGCTGTCGGGGGGGCCTTTGGTCCGAATTGCACCTTGATGTCATCCTGGGCGCGGACGTTCACCACGCCCCGATCGGCCCGTGCCCGGTGGGCGGCGGAGCGGTTCGACGGGGCGAGCCAGTCCACATCGAAGCCGATGCCGTCGTTCGGTCCTGTGATCATTCCCGGGATGATCCGTGGGGGGTTGTTGAGCGCGCCGGCCAGATTGTTTCCCCAGTCAAAGAATTGCGCTCCCGCGTTCGGATTTCCGTTTGCCGCCACTTCGGTGGCCCACGTGAGACCGGGTGTGAAAGGAGTGCCGAAAATGCGTGTTTCTCCCGGTCCCATGACCACCTCGGTCGTGCTATTCAAGTTATCGGAGAGGATCAGGATGAATTTTTTCTGTTGGGCACCGCTCACGTGGAACTCGTTGAGACTCATAATACCGGAATTTGTCACCGGTTGGCCATTGATCAGGAACTGGAATCCGATGGGGATGTCGGAAAACTCGACCCGCATATTGGTAGTCTTCAAGGGCACGTTATACGGGTTATGCAAGGTGATCACCGGCAAATACATCAGGTGCAGCATATCCGGGTAGGTGGGATGCGTCCAAGGGCCGTGCGCATCACGGACAACGAGTGAGAATAGGGTGTCCACCCTGAGGACGGTCGGCATCAGAATCGGCTGTTTGATGTTAGCCATGTTCGGCTCGAAACGGTCCTTTCTTGCGGTGCGGTCGAGGGTCTTTTTTAAGTAATCAGTGGGCCTTGCTACTGGAGGCAGAGCTGCTTTGAGGCCGACCAACGGATTGTCTCGGGGTGTGGTGCGGCGGTAGAGCCTCATGTAGTTCGCGTAGAGACCCCACTGGACGTCGGAGGTGGCTCCCTCGTAGGAAGCTGCGGAGTCTGAATAGAGATAACGGTTTTGATAATCGGACGGCAGAGCGTCTCCGTAGGCACCATCGAAAAGCACGCTCAGATCCGTCTTGAGACCGCCGTTCGCGACATCCGCCTGGACGGAGGATGAACTGACCGTGAAGTCGTGAAAGTAGCGGGCGATGGCATCGTCCGACGATTCGAGACTCGCCTGGTTGAGGCTAACCAGCTTGGGAAGGCTGAGCTTGAGCGCATCAGTGTCGGCGTTCAGGAATGCCAGATCGGAAAGATCCTCGAAGCCATTCCGCGCCGGTGAACCCACCCGGGTGATTCTATCGGCTTGGGCCGAGGCTTCGTCCGCGGGACCTAGATCGATCCGGCTTTTGACTCCCTCGTCCAAGGTGATCCATGCGATTTCGCCTGTGGCGACTCCGCGGGTTTTTCCTGCAATTTCGATGGGGGGGACGCTGATGATGCCATTGCCAGTTCCCACGCTGCCTGGTCCGACAAGCTGATGGCCGTCTGCCGCACCGGCAGGGACCGATTGAGGATCTGGAGAGCTGCCTTGGCCGCCTCCGGACATGAGATAACCCTGAAAATTGGCACCCGACTTCGCGGATTGGTAATCAGGGTTTTGCGGGTCCGGTTTCCAGGAATTCCAAACGCCCGTGATTCCAGCCGGAGCTCCGGGATTCACGAGATTGGCGGGCGCTGTGATCCGGGTATCGGATCCGGCGGCCTTCTGGAGTTCGCCGATGGCGAGCATGAGCGCGAGGCGGGCGTTGGATTGGGCCGTAGCGTTTGCACCGCCGTGGCTCGCTGTCCGGAGCGAGACGCTGGAGAGAGACAGGAGTCCTACGGCAATTACCGTCAACAGGATCATCATCGAGAGAGTGACAATGAGGGTGAACCCGCGGGACTCATGAATGTGACGAACGTGGCTCGGGGAAAGGAGCGTTGCCCGGGATTCATCTGGTCCCGGATCCAAGGTAGGGTTTCGCAAGGAGGGTTTCATGGATTTTTTGGGTAATTCGGGAGGAAGGATAAACTTCGGCCTCCAGCGAACGGGAATCAATCAACTCCAAAGTAGCTACAATGTCCATTCCCCAGTTGGGGGATGTTGCCCGGTTTTGCTCAAATCACCCGGCACAGCCTCCCGCGCGTGCCTGGCACTGGTTGAATGGGATCAGCAGCGTCCTCAGAGGGGCGAGCCGAAAAGCGTGAACCCGCTGGAATGTTCGATGCGCAGGTCGAGGAGCCGGCCGGTGAGGCGGGCGGGATCGCCGTCGAAGATGACGATCTTGTTCTGGGGGGTGCGGCCGGTGAGGCGGGCGGCGTTGTTTTTCGACGGTCCCTCGCAGAGCACCTGTTGGGTGGTTCCGACGAGGGTGGCGTTGCTGGCGATGGCAAGACGATCCACGACGGCGAGGAGGCGCTGGTTGCGGGATTCCTTCTCGGATTCCGGGAGCTGGCCGTCCATTTCCGCAGCGGGTGTGTTGCGGCGTTTCGAGTAGCGGAAGACGAAGGAGTTGTCGAATTTGAGGCGCCCGACGGTGTCGATGGTGGCTTGGAAATCCTCCTCGGTCTCGCCGGGAAACCCGACGATGATGTCGGTGGTGATGGCGATGCCGGGCCGGGCAGCCTTCATTTTCTCACAGATCTCGATGAATTTCTCGTTTTTGTACGGGCGGCGCATCGCCTTGAGGATGCGGTCTGACCCGCTCTGCATGGGAAAATGGATGTGGGAGCAGAGCTTCGGAAGATAGGTGAAGGCGGCGACGAGGTCATCGCGGTAGCCGATGGGATGCGGCGAGGTGAAACGGATGCGGTGGATGCCATCGATCTCGTGGACGGCTTCGAGGAGTTGGACGAAAGGGGATTTCCCGTCGATTTTCGGGAACTCGGTGCGGCCGTAGAGATTGACGATCTGGCCGAGCAGGGTGACTTCTTTCACGCCCTGATCCGCGAGCTGGCGGACCTCCGCGACAATATCGGAAATGGGGCGGCCGCGTTCTTTTCCGCGGGTGTCCGGGACGATGCAGAAAGAGCAGCGCATGTTGCAGCCCTGCATGATGGAAACGAAGGCGGTGGCCTGTAGGGACTTCGGGACGTGGTCGCGGATCGTGTTTTGCGAGCCTTCCTCATCGGCGGTGTCGCAGACGGAATTGCCGCGGAGGGAATGGGCGGGGTCGTCCATGCGGGCTTCGAGCCGGGCGCGAAGGATCTCGTCCACGTATTGGAAGACCTTGTGATATTTCTGGGTGCCGACGACGACGTCGAGGTTGGGGACGGTCTGGAAAAGTTCCTCGCCCCGCGACTGGGCCATGCAGCCCATGAAGCCATAGACGACGTGCCGGCGGTCGCGGCCGGCGTGGATCAAGTTGCCCATTTTTCCGAGCGCCTTCTGCTCGGCCTGATCGCGGACCGAGCAGGTATTGATCAGGACGGCGTCCGCCTCGTTTTCGTCGCCTGTGACGGTGTAGCCGCCTTCGGTGAACATGCGCGCGACCTGCTCGGAGTCGCGCTCGTTCATCTGGCAGCCGTAGGTTTTGAGGAAGACCTTGGGCATGGAAGAAGTGGAAAGTGATCAGCGAGCGGTGATCAGAAACGGAGGGGATACTCAGCCCTCTGTCGGTTGCTCGGCGTCGGCGGCCATTTTGAGGCGGTCGTCGGATTCAAGCTTCGCGGTGAGTTCCGGCCAGCCGCCGGGAACCTGGAGGTTGAAGCAGTGGAGGTAAAGGGTGAGCAGCTTGGGATCGAAGATATCGACGAGGCGGTCGATGGTAGTGTCTAGGCGCTCGGTGTCGATTTTCTTGGGGAGATCGCCGACGACGGAGCCTTTGCCGTCGTGGGGAATGCCGAGGCCGTCGCAAAACATGGCGAGCATGGATTGCTGGCCGGCCATGAGGTAGGCTTGGAGCAGGTGCTCCCCGATGGTGTTGCAGGAGTTCAGCCTGAGGGTCTTGTGGATCCAGGCGTATTGCTCGGTGAGCGGTTTTTTCTGGATGAAGACGGGCCGGAGCTTGCGGTTGGAGGCAAGGGTGGCGACGGCGGATTTGTAAACGTTGCGGTCGTTGTCGCGGAACCAGGTGAGGATCTGGGAGACAATGGCGGGATCGACTTCGGTGTAGAGTTCGTGGGCTTTCACGGTGAGGAAATGGGAAGTCGCGGAGTCAACGCGGGGAAGCGGCCGGTGGCAAGGGTGGAGAATGGCGTGGGAGTTTTGGAGTGCGGCGGGAAGTGGAGCGCCACGCCGCTTGGATTCGCGGTTCGGGTTGGTCGGGCATTGGGTGCGAACTTGTCTGGTGCGCTGGAGACGGACCGGACCCTGGGGAGTCTCCGGAGCCGCGGGGCGAAATCGGTGTCGTCGCTTCGCTTTGCCACCGCAGTCCAAGGAGGGCTAGTTCAGCTCGCGGATCTTGATGTTGCGGAAGTCGCAGCGGTCGCTGTGGTCGGTGAGCATGATGTGGCCGGCGATTTTCTCGCCGAATCCCTCGGAGTCCTTGAATTTGCTTTTGGCGATGGCGGCTTTGAGTTCGTCGCTGTTGAGTTCGTATTCGAGGACCTTTTCGCCGTTGAGCCAGTGCTCGACCCGGTCACCCTGAATGACGATGCGGGAGTGGTTCCACTCGCCGGGCGGATTGAGCGGCTTGTCCTCCGCGGGCGGGAAGATGTCGTAGAGCGAGGCGGTCTGGCGCTTGGGCCCGGATTTGGCATCGGGGTGGCCGTTGTCGTCGAGGAGCTGGTATTCGGGGCCGGGGGCGGAGGTGCGCTCCTCGGTGACGAGATATTTGAGGCCGTTGTTGCCTTTTTCAAAGACGCGCCATTCCCATGAGAGATCGTAATCGGTGAAAGTGTCTTCAGTGATGATGTTTCCGCCGGCTTTCTTTTCGGCCTTGGTGAGGATGCCGTCTTTGACCTGCCAGCCATCGCGGGGGGGATTCTCGCTGTTGTAGAGTCTCCAGCCTTTGAGGTCCATGCCGTTGAAAAGGAGTTTCCAGCCATCGGACTTTTCCTGCGGCGTGAGCTGGTTGGGTTCGGCTGCCTGGAGGGAAGCGAAGGAAAGGGCGATGAGGGCGATTGGGGGGAGTTTCATGAGGGATGGGCTTACGTTAGCGGAGGCCGAGGGTTTTCGGGGGGCTTGCATTTCCGAAACGGTCGAGGGCGGTGACGGCGATCGCTTCGGCACGGGGGATGGTGACGCCTTTGGCGGCGGCGGGGAGAATGGTGACGGTGCGCCAGTTTCCGCCAACGCGGGCCTGGACGGCGACTTTGGCGGTGGTGCGGTCCGGATCCCAGCGGACGAAGGTGCCGTCTCCCTGGAGCGCGGCGGCAACGCCGGGCGCGGCGGGGGCGGTCTTGCTGAGCCAAGGCATGGGCGGAATTGCGGATGGCTGGGTGTAGGTGTTGGCGAGGCGGGTGGCGATACCTCCCTGATTGCGAACCAGGCTTTTGGCACTCCAATGGATGTGGCCGTTCCAGTTGCGGCCGATTTTGCGGGAGAGGTCGATCTGGTTGGTGATTTCGGCGGCGGGACGGCCGTCTTCGGAGCCGCCGATGCGGGCGGTGGCGATGCCGGGCCAGACGGGGCGTGACCCCTGCTGGCGCCACCATTCGAGAAGGGCGGTGAAACTTTGTTTCGGCGGGGAGATGCGCCAGTAAAGTTGGGGGGCCAGGTAATCAACCCAGCCGTTTTGCAGCCACTTGCGGGAATCGCCGGCGAGCTGTTCGTAGGAATCGATGCCGGCCTCGATGCCGGCTGGGACGCCGGGCCGCCAGATGCCGAAGGGACTGATGCCGACGCGAACCCATGGCTTCCGGCGCTTTACGGCAGAGTAGAGGTTGCTGACGAAGCCATCGACGTAGGCGCGGCGCTGGGCTGGGCTTTTGCCGTCGGCGAAACGGGCGCCGCCGGCGGGGTAGGGGTAGAAATAATCATCGAGATGGACGCCATCGATATCGTAGCGGGCGACGACATCGAGGATGACGTTGAGGGCACGGGCGCGGGTGTCCGGGTGGGCGGGATCGCACCAGACATAATTCCCGTAGCGCTTGGTGATGTGCGGCGCGGCGCGGGTGACGTGGTTTGCGGAGACAGGATGGGAGGCGTTGGATAAGGCGCGGAAGGGATTGAACCAGGCGTGGACTTCAATGCCGCGGGCGTGGGCCTCGCGGATGCAGAAGGCGAGGGGGTCGTAACCGGGAGAGCGACCCATGGTGCCGGAAAGCCAAGGGCTCCAAGGCTCGAGCGACGATTGATAGACGGCGTCGGCGTGGGGGCGAACCTGAAGAATGATGGCATTCATTTTCAGCGATACCAAGCGGTCGAGGATCCCGCGCATTTCCGCTTGTTGGGCGTCGGCGCTGAGGCCCTTGGCGCTGGGCCAGTCGATATTGTAAATGCAGGCGACCCACGCGCCGCGGAATTCCCGGGCTAGCGCGGGCGGGCGCTCGGCCGATGGGACATAGTCCTGGGCGGAAAAGACCCGGGCAGGGAGCAGGAGAAGCGAAAGCAGGAAAGCCAAGCGGAGCATCCGTGGAGGGTGCGACATTTCGGGCAGATCGCAAGCCCGCTCCGCGGAGGATGGCGCCCCACTAGGCTCGGGAGGTGAACTTCAACTTGAGTTTGGCAGCGACCGGTAAAAGATTGGCGGCTGATCCACGTATCGGACCCACGTTATGAAATACCCATTTGCCCTCGGACTTCTCGCCGCCTCATTTACTTCGTCGCTCTTCGCCGAATCCGGTGACGGATGGGTGACTTATCCCGGTGGCGCAGGGCCTGGTGCTGGCAAGCACGTGGTTTTGCTGGCGGGTGACGAGGAATATCGCTCGGAGGAGGCGCTGCCGATGCTTGGGAAAATCCTGAGCGAGCGGCATGGTTTCAAATGCACGGTGCTTTTCTCGGTCAACGAGGATGGGACGATCAATCCGGACGCATCGAAGAGCGTGGGAAAGCCGGAGGCGATCGACTCGGCGGACGTGATCGTGATGTCGCTGCGTTTCCGGGATTGGCCGGATGAGGCGCTGGCGCACTTCGACAAGGCCATCCAGCGCGGGGTGCCGGTGGTGGCGCTGCGGACGAGCACGCATGCGTTCAAGCTCTCCGGCAGCAAGGAACACGGGGCTTACACGCGGTTCGGCGAAGATGTGCTGGGTTCGGGCTGGGTGAGCCATTGGGGAAATCACAAGGGGGAGGCTACCCGGGGGGTGATCGAGCCGGGAGCGGAGGACCACCCGATCCTCAACGGGGTGGAGGATGTTTTCGGGGATACCGACGTTTACGAGGCCTATCCGCCGGAGGACGCGGCGATCCTGCTGCGCGGCCGGGTGCTGCAAGGGATGAGCCCGGATGACGGGCCGGCGGAACGCGAGAAAAAGCGGGCCTCGGACGGCGAAACCCAGAACGTGAACGATCCGATGATGCCGGTTGCCTGGACCCGCGAGGTGAAAAACAAGGCAGGCGGCGTGAACAAAATCGTGACGACGACGATGGGCTCTTCCACCGATTTGGCCAGTGAAGGGCTGCGCCGGTTCGTGGTGAACGGCGTTTTCTGGGGATTGGAAATGGAAGTCCCGGAAAAGGCGGACGTGGAGCTCGTGGGAGAATACGAGCCCACGGCCTACAGCTTCGGCGGCTACAAGAAGGGCGTGAAGGCCTCCGACCACGAGCTGGCGGATTGATCAGGAGCGCCAGCGTTTTCCGAGATCGCCGTAGGCATCAATGCGGCGGTCGCGGAAAAAGGGCCAGATGCGGCGGAAATTTTCCACCAGGGTCCAATCAATGTCGGCGACGAGGATTTCCTCGTTTTCCGTGGAGGCCTTGGCGATGAGCTCGCCATAGGGATTGGCGACGAAGGAGCGGCCCCAGAATTCGGTTTCACCCTCGGTGCCGGTGCGGTTGACCGCGGCGAGGTAGCAGCCGTTGGCGACGGCGTGACCGCGTTGGACGGTCTCCCACGCGCAGTGCTGGGCATCGCCGAGGGCGGGTTTCTCCTCGGGCAGCCAGCCGATGGCGGTGGGGTAGACGAGGAGTTGCGCGCCGCCGAGTGCCATGATCCGGGCGGCTTCCGGGTACCATTGGTCCCAGCAGATGAGGACGCCGATTTTGCCGAACGCCGTGTCCCAGACGGGCCAGCCGGTGTCACCGGGAGTGAAGTAGAATTTTTCCTCGAATCCGGGATCCTGCGGGATGTGGGACTTCCGGTAGAATCCCATTAGGCTGCCATCGGCGTCGTGGATGGCGGCGGTATTGTGGTAAAGGCCGGGGCCGCGGTGCTCGAAAAGCGAGGACACGAGCACGATGCCCAGCTCGCCGGCGAGGCGGCCGAGGCGGTCGGTCACGGGGCCGGGCAGGGGATCGGCCAGATCGAAAAGGGCGGGATTCTCGACCGTGCAGAAATAGGGGGTGAGGAATAGCTCCTGTGTGACGACGATTTCCGCCCCGCTGTCGGCGGCCTCGCGGATCAGGGATTCATGGTGATCGAAGGCGTCATCTTTCGAGGGGAAAGCGCGCGATTGCAGCAGGGCGAGGCGTGGCATCGGCAGACATTTGGGGGGAGGAGGGGGAAATTCAAGGGGTAAGAGCGCCGGCGTGGATTGGTGGCTCGCCGAATAATGCGAAACTTGGCTTGATTCCCCGGGGTTCGTCGCTAAAACCGCGCCCCCTCATGCCGGACCCGTCACGAACGCTGAAAATCGCGATCCCGAAAGGCAGCCTCCAGGAGCCGACCATCGAGCTGCTGGCCAAGGCTGGCTACGAGATCTACGTGTCCTCGCGCGGCCTGCGTCCGAACTCAAATGATCCGGAACTGGATCTTTACCTGATCCGCGCGCAGGAAATCGGCCGCTACATCGGCCAGGGATTTATCGATTGCGGGATCACCGGCTACGATTGGGCGTACGAAAACGGGGAGGATCTGGTCGATCTGGCGGAACTGCCGTATTCGCGGGCGACGGTACGGCCGACCCGCTGGGTGCTGGTGGTGCCGGAGGATTCGCCCATCCGGAAGCCGGAGGACCTGGAGGGCAAACGGATCGCGACGGAAGGCGTGGGCATCACCCGCCGCTACCTGGAGGAACGCGGCATCAAGGCCGAGGTGGAGTTTTCCTGGGGAGCGACCGAGGTGAAAGTCCCCGATCTGGTGGACGCGATCGTGGATGTCACGGAGACGGGTTCGTCAATCAAAGCGAACCATCTGCGGATCGTCGACACGCTGCTGACTTCATTTCCGCACTTTTACGCCAACCCGGCGTCGGCGGAAGACCCGTGGAAAAAGGAAAAGATGGACTGCATCGCGCTGCTCCTTAAGGCGGCCCTCGGTGCCCGCGGCAAGGTGGGTCTCAAGATGAATCTCCCCACGGACCGCCTGCCGGAATTGCTATCCAAACTTCCTTCCCTCCGCCGCCCGACGATTTCCCAGCTCTCGGAAGAGGGCTGGGTGGCGGTCGAGACGGTGATTGACGAAATCGTCGTCCGCGACATCATCCCCGAACTCAAGCGCTTGGGCGCGGAGGGGATCATCGAATATCCGCTGAACAAGATCGTCCCCTGATTCCGCTCCTTTCATCCCAAACCAACCCCGACTAACGCCATGGGCTCCATCAAGAAACGCCGCAAGACCAAGATCAACAAGCACAAGCGCAAGAAGCGCATGAAGCAGAACCGCCACAAGAAGCGCCTGCGCTACAAGTCCTAGTCCACGGACTCCATTAATCTTCGACAAGGCCATCGGTTCGGATTTCCGGACCGATGGTTTTTCGCGTCTGCGGAGAATGAGTTAGAGTGGCCGGATGATGGGCTTGCAGGTAGTGGTGGATTTCCGGGTCATCGACGAGTGCGATGACTGGATCGTCGTGGACAAGCCCGCGCCGCTGATCGTCCACCCGGCCAACCGGAAGCCGGAGCCGACGCTGCTCGGTGGCGTGGAAATGTTGCTTTCATACGAGATGGAGAACGGCGGCTGTCCGGCCATCGTCAACCGCCTCGACCGGGAAACGAGCGGGATCGTGCTGATCGCCAAACACACCGCCGCGGCAAGAGAGCTGGGGATAGTTTTCGAGAAACGCCAGGCCACCAAGGAGTATCTCGCCATTGTGATCGGCTGGCCGGCGACCGATTCCTGGGAATGCCGGGAGCCGATCGTGCGCGCTGGTGATCTGGAGCCGGCGGACATCTGGGTCCGGCAGATCGTCCACCCCGCCGGAAGGCGGTGTGTGACTGGTTTTCGCGTCGAATCGCGCTTTGAAAGAGGGGAAGGAAAGTTTGCGCTTGTCCGCTGTTTCCCGGAAACCGGAAGAATGCACCAGATTCGGGTCCATCTGGCTCACTGCGGGCACCCGCTGGTCGGCGACAAGGTATACTCCGGCTCAGGAGCGGAATATCTCGAATGGATGGCGACCGGTTGGACCGACTCACTGGAGAAGCGTCTGCTGATCCCTCGCCACGCGTTGCATGCCGCCTGTTTGAGCATTCCCTGGAAGGGTGGAACCGCGGGTTGGTCGGCGGTGCTTTCCCGCGACCTCCAACAATTCATCCAAGGTGCCCCTCTCTCCGTGACTCCGGGCGTTGTCATCTGGCGGCGTGACGACTAGACTCCGCCATGGCGGAACTGAGCGAAATCGTGGCCTTTATCGAGGCGGAACTGAAGACGGCATCGATCCCGGATTATGGAGGCGCGATGAACGGGCTGCAGTTGGAAAACGGCGGGCAGGTGGAGCGATTGATCGCCGCGGTGGACGCTTCGCTTCCGGTCATCGAAAAAGCAGCGGCCGGCGGTCCGGCCCTCCTGGTGGTGCATCACGGCATGTTTTGGCAGGGGGCGCGGCCGGTGACGGGCGCGCTTTTCCGAAAATATAAAACCGCGATGGACGCGGGGCTTGCCATCTACTCGTCCCATCTTCCGTTGGACGTGCATCCGGAGTGGGGCAACAACATCGGCCTCGCGAGGGCCATCGGTCTCGAGGAGCCGATACCATTTTTGGAAAAGAGGGGGATATTTGCAGGCCTCAGGGGTAAATGGAACGGCAGCCGGGATGAACTGGCCCACGCGGTGGCAAACGCTGTGGGCGGTCCCGTGACCGTCTGTGCGGGAGGAAAGGAACGGATTTCTTCTGTCGGTCTGATCACCGGCGGAGCCGGTGGCGAAGTAGAACACGTGGCGGCTGCCAAGCTGGATGCATTCGTCACCGGCGAAGGCCCGCACTGGAGCTCCCCCCTTGCCGAGGAGTTGGGGATCAATGTGATTTACGGAGGCCATTACGCGACCGAAACCTTCGGTGTGAGATCGCTGGTGCGAGCCTTGAGCGCAAAATTCGCACTGCCGTCGACATTCATCGATCATCCTTCCGGACTCTGACGATGAACCAACTGGCCCCGGACTTTTTCAATAGCGATCCTCTGTCGTGCGCCCAGAATCTTATCGGCTGCGTCCTTCGGTGGGACGGTTGCGAAGGAATGATCGTCGAAACGGAAGCCTACGATGCCGTGGATGATCCCGCCTGCCACACCGCCAGCCGACCCAGCGCACGCGCATTTATTGCAGCCCTTCCCCCTGGCGCGCTCTACATCTACCTGAATTACGGTGTGCACTGGCTTCTCAATTTCCTGGCGAAAAGCGAAACGGTTTCCGGATTCGTACTGATCCGTGCCCTCGAACCGGTTTCCGGAATCGAGCTCATGCGGGCCCGGCGGGGCATTGCGATGGACCACCTGCTCTGCGCGGGGCCCGGCCGACTCACCCGGGCTTTGGGGATCGACGGTGCCTTCCACGGCCGACACCTTTCCAACCTCGTTGGAGCGGGGCTGTTTCGGAGGGAGAATCCGAGGTTGGTAAGCGGACCGCGGATCGGCATTTCACGCGCGAAACTACGGCCGTGGCGCTTTGGAGCCGCCGCCTCAACCTCTCTCAGCCGTAGGTTTGTCGCATGAATACGGGTGATGGGGATCGAACCCACGCCTCAAGCTTGGGAAGCTCACGTTCTACCATTGAACTACACCCGCCGGTTCAGGACGGCGGCTGGCATCTGCGATCCCGCAATGGATGGCAATCAAAATCGGCGGGTTGCCTATCAGAACGATGCGGAAAATTGGGCCGCAGAAAGGATGAAAAAAAGCTTGCCGCCCCTTGCGGTTCCGCGTCTTATCGTCCACGAAAGCGCGGGCATAGCTTAATGGTAAAGCCCTAGCCTTCCAAGCTAGACACGCGGGTTCGATTCCCGCTGCCCGCTCCATCCGTGATCTTCGAACATAGCCAAACCACCACATCATGAAAAAAACCGTCCACTTCGCCCTCTTCAGCGCGGCCCTTGGAGTCCTTTCGGCATCGGCCGAAACCGATTGTGTCAAGCTCGCACAATCGATCAAACTCTCGGTTGCAGCCGAACAATCCCGGGTCCTTGAAATTGTAGCCGCGGAAGTTGCTGCCGCTCCCTCCTGCGCTTGTGAGGTGGTCAAAGCCGCGATCGAAGGTTCCAGCGCCGATTCCCAGACGGTGGCAAGCATCGTCGAAGCCGCATCAACCGCAGCTCCCGAGCACATGCGGCTGATTTCTCAATGCGCGGTAGCCATGGCTCCCGATGCCCTCGCCCAAGTCCAGGCTGTCATCGCCAAGCTGGATCCCAATAGCGGTGAAAGTTACGATAGTTCGAAAAGCTCGAAGAGTGCCAAAGGCGCTTATATTCCGGACCAACCTGCGAGCGGCTTCAATCCCCTCGACTTCCCCGGCGAAGGTCCCGTAGGCCCGCCACCAGGCAGCCCGGGCGGAAATGGCTATTTCCCACCCGGATTCCCAACCGACGTCCCGCCCGTCATCAACATCCCGGACGTCAGCGATCCGAATCCAGGGCATTCCGAGGATAGTTTCCCCACCGCAGGGTGATTCGCTGGCTATTCCGCAACCCGAAAACTAAATGGTCACAAAAAACCACTCTCTGATGAAAACCAGATCCTCATTCGCACTCCTCTCACTCCTGATGGCCGGCGCAGCCGCGGCCGACGGTCTTTACTACGTCGGCACCGAAGCCCAGGAATCCCTTCCTCTCAAATGGGTTGTCGGCGTGAACGCGATCTATGATTCCAATTCCACTCCGGGTTTCGGTCAGGAAGAGGATGCATTCAACGTGAACCCTTATGTCGGGCTCTCCTTTGTCAACATCACTCCGCAGTCCACGCTGGATGTCTATGTCCGCTTGGGGTTGATCTACTACTTTGACGCCCCGTCTGCACAGACGGACGATCTCTACACTCAGGCACGGGCGGGTGTGAATTACACCCACCGCTTCAGTGAGCGTCTCCGATTTGCCAGCCGCAGTTTCGTTTCCTATGAATTGGAGCCGGATTATTCCTACGGATTCGCTACAACCCGCGCTGCGGACGAATATTTCTTCTGGCAAACTGACAACTCGATCGGCTTTCGCTGGTCCGAGCGTTTTGCGACCTATACCGGCTTCACGTTGCAAGGCCTTGACTATTCAGACCTTCCTAACGCGGACCTATTCACGTGGACCCTCTATAATCAATTGCGCTACCAGCTCACCCCGCAAACGGTGCTGACTGGCGACTACCGTTACAGTCAGACAGAAGCGGATGGCGTTGCGTCGGATTCCACCAATCACTACCTTTTGATCGGTGCCGAGCATCGCTTCAGTCCCACAACGATTCTTATCGTCCGGGCTGGTGCCCAGTTCCGCGATGTGGATAACGGCAGCGATTCCACCAGCCCGTATCTCGAGTTGGCGTTGAGTTCGCAAATGACCCAGCAATTCCGAGTCCGTGCATTCGCACGCTACGGGATGGAAAACTACGACACCGTCCAGTTCCTTCCATTTGTCGGCACGGTCGAATATGACGAGCGCAAGACCCTCCGTTTGGGTGTGTCGGGAGAATATGCCATTTCCCCGATGCTTTCGCTCTTCGGCGGAATCGATTACATCCCGGCGTCCTTTGAAGGTGGTCGTACGATTGCTTCCGGAGCTTCGGTGAGCGATGCGGATGAGGATCTCCTCAATGCCTATATCGGGGTCTCAATGAAGTTCACCGACAATCTGTTCGGAACGGTCTCTTACAACTACACGGATTCCAGCTCGGATTTCACCGGGCGCGAATACGACCGCAGCCGCGTCAGTGTCGGTGTCCGTGCCGAGTTCTGATACCGTCTCGCTATCCGATCCCTAGTAACTTCAGTTCTAAACGAACCATCAGCAGATTCAAACTCCCGCAATGTATTCATTGCGGGAGTTTTTTCTTTTCAACCTGGAAAACCTATCAAACCGTGAAATAATAATCCCCAATGAGTCAGCCATCACCACAGCAAAATGAAACCGCCCTCCATGCGGTTGATTACTGGCAAGTCATCAAGAATCGCTACGGAGTGATTCTGCTGACTCTGCTTCTGGTGTTCATGACCGCCTCGGTCATCACCTATGTCATGCCCAAGCAATATGAAAGCGTAGCAAAGATCGAGGTAAAACCTCGAACACCGACTATGATGCCACTCGGCCCAACGATGATCGACACGGCTGGAGGAGGAAGAATGAGCCCCCAGTTTTTCGGAACTGAGTTTGAAAAGATCAAAAGCCGCAATTCCTTGACAAAGGTCGTCGACAAGCTTGATTTGGTTACCCGCTGGGGCATAGACAAGGAACAAGCGTTGCAGCGGTTGAGCTCGATTGTCAATACTCAGAACATTCGCGGCACCGACTTGATATCAATACGGGTTCGGCACCCCAATAAGGAGGATGCAAGGGACGTGACTGCGGAAATCGCCAACGCCTATCGGGAATATCGGTCGGAAATCGAAGGAAAGGATGCCGGCAATGCACTTCAACAGCTGCGAATAGCGGTTCGCGATCAGGAAGATAAGGTGGAAGAACTCCGAAAGGTGCTATCCTCTATTGTCAAGACCAAAGGGATCATTTATACAGGTGATGATTCATTCTACCGCCAGGGGGGATTTGATGAGGGACAGAGCGCACGAGGCGCGCTTGAAACTTTTAACGAGCTTGAGAAAGACAAGATGCAGCTCGAGAGCCAGATCAAGACTCTCCTGAAGTTCGACAGCGATCAATTGACGCTTTATGCGGCCGGCCTCAATTTGCCGGACAATATTGTCAAAGTGTTGCATCCGCAATACCTGGAACAAAAGCGGGTGCTGGAGACTTTGAAAATGGGTGGCTTGGGTCCACGCCATCCCGTGGTTCTCGCCAACACCGAAATGGTGGACCAGATGAAGGGCGACCTGGACGAAGGTGTGGTCAGCTTGCGCGCCACTCTGCAGGCTCAGCTCGATTTGGCGGCAGATCGGCTTTCGAAGGTGGAAGTGTTGAAGGACGACAAACGCGAGGAAGCGATTGCCCGGGGCTTGGACGCACAGGACTATGTGGATGCGAAGCGCGAATTCGAGACCGACCAAGCACTGCTTCAGAATCTCAAGATCAAACTCATCGGGGAGGAAATCACCGATAAAATGCCGGATGACAGCATCGTTATTCATGACCATCCGGTAATCGCGGAAAGTTACGTCAGTCCAAATGTGAAACTTAATCTCTTACTGGGGGCTGCCGTCGGACTTGTGTTCGGTGTTGGAATCGCCTTCTTCCTCGAGTATCTGGATACCTCCGTGAAAAGCTTGGAAGATGTCGAGCGGTATCTCCAGGTTCCCGTTCTGGCCGTCATTCCCAAGGATGTGGGAATTCTCCACAAGCAAAGCGGAATGAGTCCCGACGCCGAAGCCTATCGAATCCTCCGAACCAATATCGAATTCAACCGCAAGAATCCGGAAGATAATTCGATTACAGTGGTTTCCGGCGGAGCCGGCGAAGGTAAATCGACAACCTTGGTCAATCTGGCCTATATCTGTGCACAGGGTGGATATACCACGCTGATGATTGACGCCGACCTGCGGCGGCCGAGATTGCATACCTTTTTTGATATCAACAACTCGGTCGGGCTCACCAATTACCTGACCACGGAATTGATGTTGGAGGATGTGATCTTGCAGACGCCCGTCGATAACCTCTACTTCATGCCTTCCGGTATTCTCCCGGCCGATGCGGCTGGTATCCTCAATTCGCGACGGATGTCCGAACTGATCCAGGATGTGAAGCAGCGCTTCGATCTGGTTCTGGTGGATAGTCCGCCGATCCTCGGCGTCAGCGACGCCTCCGTCCTGGCAAGCGAGGTGGACCTCACGATGATCGTGGTCCAGCATCGCAAACTTCCGCGCAACATGCTTTTGAGAGTGAAGCAGGCGGTGGAGAATGTTGGCGGCACGGTGATCGGCGTGGTGCTGAACAACGTGGATGTCCGCAGTGATAGCCAGTATCAATATTACACCAGCTATTACACTTACTACGCTCCCGCCGAGTCGCAGACTGGATCGCCTGCGGGAGTTGCATCCGCTCCCAAAGTCCAGTCGGCAACCCGAGATCAAGACTCCGAACTTTATTAACACGAACAACTAATCATTACATGAACCCTAAATACATTATCATCGCGCTCATCGCGGTTTTCGGCATTGTGATTCCGGTAGACGCACAGATTCGGTCGGGGAAAGCTGTCCAGATTATGATCGGAGGTGTACCTGCTGAGGAAAAATCGAAGGTCGACGGGGTCTACCCGGTCTCCCGAAATGGGACGGTCAATATGCCCTTCATAGGTCAGGTGCGGGCAGCCGGGCTCCATTCCGGTGAGCTTGGTCAGAGCATTCAAGCCCGTTATAAACAGGCTGGCATTTATACGAATCCCACAATTCAGGTCATCTCGACCGATGAGGAATCGGTGAATAAGGACCTGATTCACATTGGTGGCCAGGTCCGTCGTCCGGGTCCGGTACCTTTGGGGGGCGGATTGACCATCTACCAAGCGATCCAAGCAGGGGGTGGGGCGACAGAATTCGGCAACATGAAACGGGTAAAACTGTTTCGAGGTGGCAATCAGAAGCAATATGACCTGACCCAAGCACAATTTATGCGGATTCCGCTTGAGCCGAACGACACCATCGAAGTGCCTCAAAAAAGGTTTTTCAACTGAGTCGTTGCTCACAGCCTGAAATCGGGATCGATTTCTTATGAACCTATCGACTATCGCCCGACGGAAAGAGGTTCTTTCCGTCGGGCTTTTGTTCTTTTTCGTTTGCGGGCGAGGATTGGCGGCGGAATTGCCGCTTGATCTGGTTGGCGCTCTAGCCTCTGAAGAGTTCCGGGAGCGAGAATCGGCTGAGACGCGCCTTTTGGATTGGGCAAAGAACCAAGAACCCACGGTCCGGA
>JBBSJY010000029.1:0-30481 GCA_038256845.1 Verrucomicrobiales bacterium
GCAGCGAACCACCGGCCACGGTTCCCATCGGGACCAGCGGTCGGCGCTTCAAGGACCGCTGGATCGCGCTCAACCCTTGGTATCACACCCGCGCCCATACTGGCGGCGATTGGGCGCGCGCTGAATTCACCGCGGGACCCGATTTCATTCCGCCGGACGGCTTGGCATGGCCCACCTTTTCCTTCACCGCGATCCATGCGGCCACCGCCCAACGGTTCCTTATTCTCCAGAAAGACGTTTTCAATCCTCCGCTCAACCACGTCCTGACCAGTGACGTCGGCATCCATTTCCAGATCCACAACTGGACCGGCCCGGTTCCGCTCCCCTCGATCACCGCCGTCGCCGCATCCGAAAACGACTTTCTCGCGGCCGCCATCGGTGGCCGGGTCCTCCTCTCCACCGACGGCCTCACCTGGAGCCAGCACGAGATTTCACCGCAGTTCACCATCACCTCCCTGCTCCATTTCGGCGGAAAATGGCACGCGGGCGGGTGGAGTCCGCTGCCGGCGCCGGTCAACGGCCAGAACGCGCAAGGCGAAATCTGGAGTTCGCCCGACGGCCAAACATGGACCCGGTCCGCGGTGATACCTCTCATCGGCTTCTATGAGGAAGTGCTCCCGCGCCCGGCCTTCATCGCCCACGGCATCGCCCGGATGCACGCGGGGGTCTTCGGCTGGTTGAAGTCCTTCAACGGGATCCGATGGGAGTTCGATACCCTTACCGATCAGAAGTCCTTCCTCCCCTACGGTGAACATCCGCAAGGGATCATCGGTAGCAGCGGAGGGAAAATCGCGATCCTCGACCCCGCCGATTACACCATTTTCCGCACCATCGACACAGGATCGGCGACCGGCCGCTGGCTGGATGGGTGGCCCTTCCTCTCCTCGCTCGGACGGTTGACGGAATGGACCGAAATCGATCCGCGGCTCACTGCCATCAACGCCACGGCCGGCACCTACGGGGTCGGGGATTTCCTGCAAATCGATGTCTCGGCAGCGGAAATCCCGGCCGGTATTTCGCTCCGGCTGTTCCTCTCCACCGATCGCATGCTCGGCAACGCGGACGACGTCACCCTCGCCTCAACCTTGTGGCAAGCCGGGGAGCTGCTTCCGGACGGGGCCCGCCGCTTCACCGTCCCCCTGCCGCCTACCATTTCCCCCGGGAGATTTCGCGTCGCGGCCAAGCTGCTCCTCACCCAGCTCGCGCAAGACGCCGGCCTGCAGAACAACCAGATCGTCTCCGATGCACTGCCGGTCGAGATTCCCGGCTACGACCTCCGCCTCACCACCTCCGGCCAAGGCCGGGTCGAGGCCCAAGATCCGCGCGTCGTTTACCCGCAGGGCGCGGTCCTCGAGCTCCAGGCGGTTCCGGGAAACGGCTTCACCTTCCGCGCATGGGAGGGCTCGGTGGTTTCCTCGCAGCAATCGGTTTCCGTCCTCATGGATGGCGATCAGGACCTCACCGTCACCTTCACTCCCGGCCATCGAAACCATCGAGATCCTCCTTCCATCTACCACGGGAACGGCAGGCTTCCTCCGCCTGGTGATGCCGACCGCTCCATAGCCGCCGTCCGCCAAGTGGGGAGAGGTTTCCATCCTGTGGCAGACCGCCCCACTCAAACCGACGCCTATAAGCACGGGAAATCGAAAAATGCAAAATGCACCCGATCACAACGCATTCCACACCCCAAACCAAACAAAATCACCATAACTGCCTGAAAAGGTTGGTGGCACGCACTTTGCAAGCTACTCTCCCTCTAGTCGGCCAACCGACAACCCAAAAAGAAGATCATGAAAACACATTCCATTGTCGCCGCTCTCGGCCTCTCCACCGCTGCACTCCTATTCGTCTCCTGCCAAACAAAGGAGGAAGAAGTTGTCGAGCAACAAGCCGATGTAATCGAAGAAGAAGCCGACCTGGCCCGCGCCAAAGCCGATGCCGAAGCAGAACGGGTGGAAGATCGTGCGGACGGCACCGCGGCTGCTCAAACGGCCGAAGAACGTGCGGAACGCGAGGCTGAAGCCATCCGCGACGCTGGTGAACGGCAGGCCGATCAGATTGAAGAGGAAGCGGACGCTGTGCGCGACTCTCAATAAGGGCTGCGTTGATTCGAGCCATCTCTCATCCTGCCCGGGCAAACCGGGCAGGATTTTTTTTCGTGGTTGATCGGGCCGGGCGACCCTGGT
This sequence comes from Verrucomicrobiales bacterium, assembly GCA_038256845.1. GTDB lineage: Bacteria > Verrucomicrobiota > Verrucomicrobiia > Verrucomicrobiales > Akkermansiaceae > Luteolibacter. The sequence continues at coordinate 2,187 of JBBSJY010000029.1, forward strand.
TGCCTCCCTTCACTGTTCCACTCGGAAAAACATTTTCGGATCGATGAACGGGCCCGGCAGGACGACCGAAGTCACTTCGCTGTCAGCAACCACTCCGACCTCGTCAATGCGATTCCACATGACGAGGTCCGGTGAAACTTGGATGTAATATCTTGTTCCTGCCTCGGAATTCCAAGTGAGGGATGCCGAGCCATCCGCATTTCGAGAGGCGGCGGTGATCATGAAGGATCCGGGACTCGAGCCCGTCTGCGTTCCGGCCACCGGAACCGACGAGTTCCACGTATCAGCTGTGGAGATATAGAAATCATCGAGCAAAACCGCCTGCGAAGCCTGGTCAGGTCCGACGGCAGCGATTAACAGCGTGTCGATGTTCTCCCTCGGGAAGCCGAGGATCGGAACCTCGGTGGGCAGGCGATCCGAAATCAGGTTGTCGAAAACCGTCGTCCGCGGCCCGCCCTGGGGAGCGAGATGGACGGAGAACGTGTCGGGATTTCCCGAATTGAGCGGATGATTCTGGATATCGATCCAGACATTGTAGGCCACGTCGGGGAGAAAGTCGTAGACCGCTTCAACGAAGTTTGCCGCCGGCTCGTCGGGACCGCTGCGAGCCCGCAACACGAGTTCTCCGTCAGCGGCCCGGAAAAAGCGGATCAACGTCCCCGCGTTGGTATTAAAGTCTTCCGCATTGCGCAGGGACTTCTCAGTCAAACCCACACGGATATCCACCGGCAAGTCAGCGTCGGCGCTGCTCTGGTGGAAACGGAAGAAGAGAGTGCGGCGGGTACCCGGTGCGATGCCCAGATCACGCAGGGCAAGTCCCGCCAGATCATTGCCAGCCGTCACGCCCGCCACCCGTGTCTGCGCGAAATCCCGGACCTCGACCGAGCCTTGGGACACCAGCCAGCGCGGTTGGTTGACTAGATTTCCAAGGTTCCGGTTTTCAAAATCCTCCACCCAGCTCCAGCCCGGGACGACGTCCGGCACTGCGACAACCTGGAGCGATGCGTCCAGTTCCTCTCCATCCCGGCTCACATTGAGGACGAATGACTCGTCGCCGGCGATATCCACCTCCATGCTGCCAACCCCAAAGGCGCTGACGCCTGTGACATCGACCGGATCGTCGGTTCCACGGATAAGCGTGATCGTCGCATCCTTGGTGACATCCCACCTCAAACGCACCTTTCCGCCTTCCACGGCGCTGCCGTAGTCGGCCTCAAAAATATTGATCGCGAGCGGCTCAACCGCCGCATCGAGGTCTGGCATCCCGTTTTCGTAGAGATCCGTGATTTCCTCGTCGGTTAGGGTCCGCTTCCAGATGGCCACGTCATCGATCTCCCCCATGACGAATGCCGAGGGACCGGAGCGGAGAATGGCTCCGATGGAGGTGCGATCCATCGAAAAATTAAAGCCCGCCGCCTTGTCGGGGATGAAGAGAAAATCCCAGAATCCATCGATATAAATGCGCCGGGAGCTGGAGCCGTCCTCATTTTCCTGCTGCCAGAAAAGGATATGCCGCCATTCGAGTTCACCTGAATCCAGGTCAACGTCCAAAGGCTCGGCGACTGTCTGAATGTGATTGATGACGGTCATTCCCGCTTGCCGGATGTAAACATCGACGGCCCCATTCGCACCAGTCTGATGGGTGCCCAGATTGAACAAGGGGTCGGTCCCTCCGGATGCCTCAGAAAACATGCGCTTGTCGTTTTGGCCCCTCCCATTCACCCGTGCCCAGAACGAGATGGTAAATGAGTTGTGTTTGTTTGCCGGCAGGTCATCGGATGCTCCATGCATCCGCGCCAAATAGGTATCGATACCATTGAACCGGAATGCCTGCCCGTACTTTCCGGGCACAAGGTCGGCTTCGGTCATGTTGTTCAGGTTGAAGTCGTAGGAGCTCTTGAGATCGGGTGTTTTTGTCCCCTGGATTTCATCCAGCGGCCAATAGGAGATGAGATCGTCGAGCAGGGTTTCGCCTTGGCCGGCAGCGGCCAGCCAGGACGCGCCCCAAAGCGCGGCGGCACCGATCCAACGGCGGATGAGGATTCCGGGGAATGATTTTGGGGTTTTCACGGATCCCCAAAACGCAAAACTGACGTTCGCTTGTCAAGCTCGGAGAATTCTGGTTTCGCTGATTTGTGCTCCTTCCGGCCGGCCATCGCACGGGATGGGCGCGGAAGCACCGGCGCCGCCAGGATCAGAACGGGAGCGCGCCCGCGACTCCGATCAGAATGAGGCCTTTCCGGTCGAGCCACCCGCGGCGTCCCGCGAACCAGCGCATCAGCAGGACCGGCGCGAGGGCGTGGGTGACCGTTTTCATTTACGATTTGGCCTCGGTGGCTTCCGATTTCCTTCTGAAGACCAGCCCGGTGCGGGAAGGTATGTAAATCTTCATCATGCCGTCCTCCGCCACCGGATAATCGGATGAGTGATCAATCCGGCCATGACCGCCGAAGTCCGCCTGATCGGAATCCAGCGCGAGTTCCCGCGTCTCCTTCCCCTGCACATGAAAAGGGTAGCCGAAAATGGAGTTTCCGACCGAAAAGTTGGCCACAAGGATCAGATTCGCTCGCTCGGCGCAGAGGATCTTCTGCTCCGCATCGAGATGAAGCAATTGGGCGGGCGGCGCGGCGAGGAGATCGGTTTCCCGGGCAAGCCCGATGAGATCGCGGTCGAAGTCCGCCAGCCAATGGTATTTCAAGTCGGGATTATCCACCAGCGACCACTGCCGCCGGCAATAATGATAGGACCAGCCGTTGCCCTCGCGGGGGAAATCCAGCCACTCGGGATGGCCGAATTCGTTGCCCATGAAGTTGAGCCAAGCCTCGCCTCCGGCGAACAGGGTGATCAGGCGGATCAGCTTGTGCAAGGCGATGCCGCGCTCAACCACCGGATCGGGATCCGCCTTTTCCATATGATCATACATCTCCTTGTCCATCAATCGGAAGGCGAGCGTCTTATCTCCCACCAGGGCCTGATCGTGGCTTTCCGCATAGGCAACGGTGGGCTCGCCGTAGCGCCGGTTGCTAAGAACTCCCCAAAGTTCGCCCATATCCCATTCCTCGTCCCTGCTGTGCTTGAGGAGCTTGATCCAGTAGTCCGGTATCCCCATGGCGAGACGATGGGTGAAGCCGAGCCCGCCGTCCTCGATCGGTCGGCAAAGCCCGGGCATGCCTGACATATCCTCGGCAATCGCGATCGCCCCAGGCTTCAGTTCCTCGACGAGCTTCGCCGCGAGCTTGAGATAAAGAATCGCATCATCGTCGGAATCTTCTCCGAAATAATCATCATAGTTGCCAAAGGCCTTGTTGCCGCGCGAATGATAAAGCATCGATGTGACCCCGTCGAATCGGAACCCGTCGAATCGGAATTCCTCCAGCCAGTAGCGCAGGTTGGAAAGTAGGAACTGACGGACCTCAGGCCGCCCGTAGTCGAAGCATTTCGAATCCCACAGCGGATGATCGCCGCGCCCGCCTTGGTGAAAGTATTGGTTTCCCGAACCATCGAAATCGTTGAGACCTTCCGCCGTATTTTTCACGGCGTGGGAGTGGACGATGTCCAGCAACACCGCGATCCCAAGGCCGTGAGCGGTATCGATGAGATACTTCAGATCCTCCGGCGTTCCGAAACGCGAGCACGGGGCGAAAAACGAGGATACGTGGTATCCGAACGAGCCATAATACGGATGCTCCTGCACCGCCATGAGCTGCACCGTGTTGTAGCCGGCCTTTGAAATCCGAGGCAGCACGTTGTCCGCGAATTCACGGTAGGTGTGCACCCGCGGCTCCTCGCCGGCCATGCCGACGTGGGACTCATAGATCAAAGGAGCGCCCAGCGTGGAGGGATCAAAGGAGTGCTGCCAATCGTACGGCTGCGGCGTGTTCCAGATCTGGCCGGTGTAATCGTGGGTCGTGGGATCCTGGACCGCCCTGCGGATGCAGGCCGGAATCCGGTCCCGCCGCGAACCGTCCGCGCCGATGACGTGGAGCTTCACCTTTTGCCCGTGCTGGAGAGCCTCCTCCGGAAGCCGGAGTTGCCAGACGCCGCCGCCCGCCGGGGCAAGCGGATGGGATTCCCGGTTCCAGCCATTGAAGTCCCCAATCAGCGAGACGCCCTTCGCGGCGGGCGCCCACTCGCGGATCATCCATTGATTCGCGGTCGGCTGAAAATGGATGCCGGTGTATTTATGGCCGGTGGCATACGCCGTGAGTGAGCCTGAATTGGATTCGATGTTCGCCAGCGTGACCTCAAACTGCCGCATGCGGCGCTCGATGGCATCTTGATGCGGCTCCAGCCACGGATCGTCTCGGACAAGTTTCGGTTTCTCCGTCATTACGACCAAACTGTCCCGTCCTTCGTCGTCCGGGAAGTCAATTTCTCGCCGACAATCGCGGTGAAACTTGACGCTTGGATCGGCGGAGCGGGCACCTAGCGTCGGCAGCATGTTCATCGGAGCGATAGAAACCCACTTCACCGGTTGGGACTGGGCGGTCGTGATCGCCTACATGCTGCTCACGACGTGGATCGGCCACGCCCTGAGCGGCAAGAACGCCACCATCCGCGATTTCTTCCTCGGCGGCCGCTCCCTGCCCTGGTGGGCGGTCAGCGGCTCGATGATCGCCACGGAGATCAGCGCCCTGACATTCATCGCCGTGCCGGGCGGCGTCTTCGCTCTCCAAGGCGATTGGACCTATCTGCAATGGGGCATCGGCTCGATCATCGCGCGATTTGCGGTCGGTTACTGGCTGGTGCCACTGTATTACCGGGAGGAAATTTACAGTCCCTATGACTACATGGGCGCACGGCTCGGTGAGGGTGTGCGGCGTCTGGTGACCGGCCTGTTCTCGGTGGGAGCGGTGCTGGGGCAAAGCGTGCGGGTGCTCGTGACGGCTCTGATTCTTGAAACGGTAACGGGGATGTCCACCGAGTGGTGCATTGTCGCGATCGGCGCATTCGCCGTGATCTGGACACTCATGGGCGGGATGCGGACTGTCATCTGGACCGACGTGATCCAGTTTGGAATCTTCCTTTTCGGCGGGTTGCTCGCATTCGGTTGGCTGGCCGGCAGCCTCGGCTGGGACAACATCATGGAGATCAACCGCAACGCCGGGCCGGACGGCTCGATCAACAAGCTGCGAATCCTCGATTTCACCCTGCCCTGGGAAAACTCCATGCTGAATTACACCTTCTGGGTCGGCGTGCTGGCCATGCCGTTCCAGAACTTCGCCGCCTTTGGCACGGACCAGTTGAACGCCCAACGGATTTTCTGCTGCGGCTCAGAGAAAGACGCCCGCAAGGCGATGATGTGGAGCAGCGTTTCCCTTGTCACCACGCTGCTGATGCTTGCGGTTGGCTCCGCCCTTTTCGCCTGGTATCATGTGAACGGTCTCACGGCGGACGAAGCGGCGAAATTTGCCGAAAACCCGAATTTCGTTTTCCCCGTATGGATCACCACGGTGCTTCCGCCCGGGATCACGGGGCTGATCCTGGCCGGCGCTTTCGCCGCGGCCATCTCGAGTCTCGACTCGGTGCTCGCCGCGCTTTCCCAAACGTCGCTTTCGGCCTTCTATGGACGGGAGAAGCTGGAAAAGGACGGCCACGGCCCGGCAATGGTGCGCCGTTCACGGATCGCGGTGGTGATCTGGGCAGTGATTCTTTCGGGCTTCGCCATCCTGCTCGCGGGCGGCTACGCGCAGAACGACAACAAGAACCTGATCGACCTCGCCTTTGGCATGGTGGCCTACACCTACGGACCGCTGCTTGGCGTTCTGCTCGCGGCAATTCTTCCGGGCAGGCGCAGCCTGTTCGGAATCATCGCGGGCGTCGTCGTCTCCGTCCTTCTCGTCGCTTGGGTGCGTCCGGAGCTCGGCCAGCTCATCGGAGCCCTCGGCTTGGACGACCTCCGCATCCGTTTGGAAGCCACCCGCCCCCAGCTCGCATTCCCTTGGTTCTACCCGATCTGCGGTGCCATCACCTTCCTCGGTGCGTGTCTGCCCATCGGCCGGGCATCCGCGCGTGGCTAATTGCAACGGAACCGTCACCTCACAGGTGATTTGTAATCAGTCGACTGCGCGGAAATCCGGAATTTCGCACCGTAGATACTTCGGATTGGCTAATCAATCTGGGGTCAAGTTTTAAAAAAATCCGCCGCGTGGAACCCTTGTGGAATAGGGCGATTCGAATTCCTCTGTTAGACGATTCCAAAAAGGCATTCACGACCGGAATTTCGCCGTCCAAGTTCTCCAACGCACCTCGTTGCGCCGCGCCTCGGAAGGGCCGGGCCGGAGGGCGGACGGACGTCAATTTTCAGAAGATCGAGCAACAATGGAACCGCAGGAAGCCTCAGCACCAAGGAATGCGACACAAGTGATTGAAATTGCGGACAATCAGCACCACAAAAAGCCTGCGGATCAAGGGTGGGACCAAGTTTGCTCCGCGCTGCGGACCACCGTGAGCGCGGACGCGTTCCAACGATGGTTTCGCGCTGCCTCCTGGCTAGGTGAGGAAAACGGTGTGGGCTCCGTCGCGGTTCCCGGAGAGATCCACCAGGTCTGGATCGAAACCAATTACCTGCCGGAACTGACCATGGCAATCGGGCAGGTGTTTGAAGGCGTGCGCGAGGTTCAGATTGTTCTGGGCGACCAGGGTGAAAGCGAATCGGCTGTCAACGGGAACTCACACCCCCGATCGCACTCAAGGGCCCTATCGTTGGAGGGTGATGCCTTGGACAAACGGGTCAAAAGCGTCGGCCTCAATCCCGCCCACACTTTCGCGAGCTTCGTGGTGGGAGCCAACAGCCAGTTCGCCCACGCCGCCTGCGAGGCGGTCGCCAAAAAGTCCGGAGTCGGTTACAACCCGCTCTTCATCTACGGCGGTCCCGGCCTCGGCAAAACCCACCTCATGCAGGCCGTCGGGCAGGAACTCCTGCGCCGGAACCCGGCGTCGCGGGTGATCTATCTCACCTGCGAGAAGTTCACCAACGAGTTCATCGACGCCATTCGCCGCGGCGACATCGAGAAGTTCCGCCGCCGCTATCGCAGCTCGGACGTCCTGCTCATCGACGACGTCCAGTTCCTCGCCGGCAAGGAGCGCTCGCAGGAGGAATTCTTCCACACCTTCAACACCCTCCTCGACGGCCGCAACCAGGTCGTCCTCACCTCCGACCGTCCGGCCTGCGAGATCAAAAGCCTCGAACCCCGCCTCATCTCGCGCTTCGAGTGCGGCCTCACCGTCGAGATGCAGCCGCCACAGATGGAGACCCGGCTTGCCATTCTCAAGAAGAAGTCCCTCGAGTGGAAAGTCCGCGTCGACGAGTCCGTCCTGCTCTTCCTTGCCGAAAAAATCCGCACCAACGTCCGCCGCCTCGAAGGCGCGCTCATGCGGGTCGCCACCTACGCCTCGCTCGCCGGCGAGAGCGTCACCGTCGACAAGGTGGAGCACCTGCTGCGCGATCTCATCCGCGAGGAAGGCAGCCGCCAGATCACCATCGATTCGATCCAGAAAGCGGTCGCCGAACATTTCGACGTGCGTCTGGCCGACATGATCAGCCGCCGCCGGCCTGCCAGCATTGCCTTTCCGCGCCAGGTCGCGATGTATCTCAGCCGGTCGCTCACCAAAGGATCGCTGATGGAAATCGGCGAGGCATTCGGCGGTCGTGACCACGGGACGGTCATCCACGCCTGCAAAAAGGTGAAGGAAAAGCTCGTCCAGGAGGACGGCCTCAAGGAAAGCGTCGCCCGCCTCGAAGCCCTGCTCCGGCGGTAACGGACACCCTCCGGGGTTTATTCACAGAAGTCTTGCCAAGGGTGGGCGAAAGCGGAAACTCGCCGCAACAACCACCCCGGTTTACTCTCCATGAAGTTCCGTATTTCCAAGGAAGCGTTCCTCGACGGCCTGCAAAAGGTCCAGCACGTTGTCAGCTCCCGCACCACGCTGCCGATTCTTTCCAACGTGCTGCTCGTCGCCAAGGACGGCCGGCTCCAATTCACCACCACCGACCTTGACGTCGGCATCACCGGATCCGTGGAAGCGCAGATTGAGAAAGAGGGGGCGACCACGCTTCCCGCCAAGCGTCTCGTCAATATCGTCCGCGAACTCCCATCGAGCGAAGTCGAGGTTTCCGTGGATGCGAAAAACCATGCCTCCATCCGCAGCGGGCCTTCCTTCTTCAAGATCATCGGGCTCAGCGAAGCGGAATTCCCGCCGCTACCTGATTTCGAGGGCGCCAAGATTTTCAAGATCCCGCAGCAGACGCTCAAGGACGGCCTGAAAAAAACCTCCTACGCCATCTCGACCGACGAAACACGCTACGTGCTCAACGGCATCTTCACCTCTTTCCGCGATGGCAAGATGACCCTCGTCGCCACCGATGGCCGCCGTCTCGCAATGGTCGATGCGGACCTGGAGTTTCCCGCCTCCCACGAGATCGACGTCATCATTCCCACCAAAGCGGTGCAGGAACTGCAGCGCCTGTTAGGCGATACCGGCGAGGTGATTGTGAAACTCAGCGACAATCAGGTCTCTTTCAGCGTCGGCGACAGTCTTCTTGCCAGCAAACTGATCGAGGGGAACTACCCGAACTACCGCCAGGTCATTCCCGGCGACAGCAACGAGCGGGTCGTCATCTCACGGGAGGCTCTGCTTGAAACGGTCCGCCGCGTCTCCCTGCTATCGTCGGACAAGTCGAATTCGGTGAAACTCGTCTTCAGCGAAAATCACATCGAAGTCACCGCAAACTCGCCCGACGTGGGTGAAGCCCAGGAGTCGATGGATGTCATCTATCAGGGTCCTGAGATGCAGATCGCCTTCAATCCGGAGTTCCTGCAAGCTCCGCTCCGCAATCTCGACAGCGCCGACGTCTATCTTGATCTCATCGACGAGATGAGCCCCGGGGTTCTCCGCATCGAGGGCACCTTCCTCTACGTTCTCATGCCCATGCGCGTGACGAACTGAATGGGGTATCCAAACCCGCGTGGGTTTTCTCCGGCGATCTTTTCCTTGCGGGTCACGCGCGGGGATTTCCACCGTCATCCGTCAGCTCGAACCTTTCAGCCGTTGGGCTGGATCTGCCGTGTCGCCCGCCAGCCCGCGCGTTCATCACGGAAAGGACGAGGAACAGCAAGGCTCCCCCGATGTCGTGGAGTGGCATCGCGAAACCGTCCCAGAGGGTCGTATTGCCCGGAAAAAGCAAAAGACCCGCCGCTACGAAATAAGGAATTCTCCCGCGCTTGGTAATCGGGTGAAAATAATATCCCGATAGCCCCACCGCGAAGGCCACCACCCCGACGGCCGCAATGACAAACGCGATCACGATGTCGCCAATGGCCGCCGGTCCTCCGTCGCTGGCCAGCATGAGAAGCTCGGGCCGGAACACGAACATGAAGGGCAGGAAAAAACCCACCAGCGACGAACGGAAAGCCGCCATCGAGGTCGCCATCATCGGCGATCCCGCGATCGAGCTGGCAGCGAAAGCAGCCAAGGCCACGGGCGGTGTCACCATCGAAAGCATGCCGAAGTAAAAGATGAACATGTGCCCGGCGAGCGGCACCACCCCGAGGTCGCCCAAGACGTCTCCGATGAGAGTCGCCAGCAGGAGGTAGCACACCACGGAAGGCAGCCCCATTCCGAGAACGATCGAGCAGAACATGATCACCAGCAGGGCGAGGAAGAGACTCCCTTCCGCAATGGGAATGATCAGCGAAGGAAAGCGCGTTCCCGCACCGGTGAGCGTGACGACCCCGATGACGATCCCCACGCAAGCCGCCGCGCAAATGAGCGGAATCACATCGCGGGCCGAGTCTCGCAGGGCCTCGACAAGAGAGCGCCAACCCAGCCGGGTCGACGGGTGGAAACAGCTCGTCACCAAGATGACCCCGAGCGACAGGGTGACGGCGCGAAACGGACTGTAGCCGATGAACAAAAATCCGAGCAGGCTGACGAACGCGCCGCCAAAAACCAGGCCCGCGAAAAGGTTGAGATCCGACCAACCTGCCTGCTTTTTCCCAGGCCCGCCCGCCGGAAGCGCGCCGGACTCGAGATCCGCGACGGTGGCCATCCTTCCGGCTTTTTCCGCGAGGCGTTTGGAGTGGAAGTGGACGATGAGAAACAACGACATGTAGAACAGCACCGCCGGCAGGATCGCGGCTTGGACGATTTGCAGATAGGTGACGGAGGGGGTGACGATCTCAAGCATCATGTAGGCGGCCGCGCCCATCACCGGAGGCACCAACGCCCCGCCCGAACTGGCCGCCGCCTCGATTCCCGCGGCCATCGACGGCGAGTAACCCGAGGCTCTCATCATCGGGATCGTGAAGGTGCCCGTGGTGACCGTGTTCGCCACCGCGCTGCCTGAGAGCGAGCCCATCAGCCCGCTGCTGAGCACCGACACCTTGGCCGGCCCTCCGAGGCTGTTTCGAAACATCTTTTTGGCGAACTCGATGATGAATCCCGTCGCCCCCGTGGCTTTGAGAAAGGCTCCGAAAATGACGAACAAAAAGACATAGGTGAACATGATCCGCAGGGCCACGCCAAAGATCCCCTGCCCTTGCAGCACCGCCTGCGAGACAGTCCGGTCGATCGAATAGCCGCGGTGGGGAAGCAGCCAAGACGGCAGGACCTGGCCGTAAAGGCTGTAGGCCACGAAAAGAATGGAGAGCAACGGCAAGGCGAGGCCGATGGACCGGCGGGTCGCTTCCAGAACCAGCAGGGCGAGAATCCCCCCGATGGCGAAATCGACCGCCGACTCCCTGCCGGCGCGATTGCCGAGCGATTGTCCGTCCGTCCAGAAAGCCGCGAGAGCCGGCTCGGTCTGAACGACAAAGTAACCGCAGCAAATGACTGTTAGCAACGCCAGCACGACATCGCCCGCGGCCGCGAGTCGGTTGTTCCGGAGCGAAGGAGCCAGCGGATGATGCAGGAAACAGAGGACCAGCCCGAGCAGTGCGAAAATCGCCACTTGGGACTGGGGGGATAGCCGGGGATAATTGACTTCCGAGAGTGTGAAAACACAGAGCAGCGCGCCCACGATGATCAGCGTGATCCTCCGCCATCGGGATGCGTCATCCTCCGGCCCGACGGCGCTGGGGACGGACGGCGCGGGACCGGGATTGGCGGGCGATTGCATCGTGGAGATTCGTTGCCGGGCTTCCTGTCCGAATCACTCCGCCACGCCATCTTCCTTCCAAATCCCGATCTCTTTGAAATACCGGATCGCTCCAGGGTGGAAGTCGGTCCCGGTATGCCGGATCACATTGGCCGGATTGATCGCCTTGCCGGCAGGGTGCTTCGCGGTGACCTCCTCGCGGTTCTCATAGAGCGTCTTGGTCAGGCGATAGACCAGGTCCTCATCCTGCGCGGCGGACGTGATCAAATGCATCGATCCGACATTCAGGCCGTGGAAATCCTCCGCTTGGCCACGGTAGGTGCCGCCGGGAATGGTGGCGGGGTGGAAGAACGCGTAATCTCGGATCAACGCCGCCTTGACGTCCTCTTCGAACGGAATGAACACGATATCCTGCGAGGCGGCGGCCTGGCTGATCGAAGCCGTCGGGATCGCCCCTCCCAGAAAGGCGGCGGCAGCCGATCCGTCGGCCAGCATGTCGACCGCTCCAGCCTGGGTCGCGTTCAGCGGAGTAATGTCGGCCATGGTCACCCCGTGGGCTTCAAGAATAGGGGTCACGAAACTTTCGAATCCCGCCCCGGCCGGTCCGATGACTACCCGCTGGCCCTTAAGGTCCGCAATGGATTTCACTCCCGATCCCTGGGTGGTGATGAACAGGGCGACATTCGGCGCCAGGGTCATGATCGCCTCAACCGCCTGGGGTCCGGACCATTCGCCGTCCCCTCGGACCGCGAAATACGTGATGGCGGCGTTTGACATCGCGAGATCCAGTTCACCCCTAACAAGGCGGGAGATGTTCTCCTGCGAGCCCATGGTCGATTCGGAGGTTACCTGCCAGTTGTTGCCCTCGGCATGCGCGTTGAGGACTTCGCCAAGCGCGCCGCCGACGACGAAAAAAGCGCCTCCCGGAGGCGCCGTCCCGATGCTGACGAAGTCGGCCCGATCCGAATCGGAACAGGCGGAGAACAGGACTGCGCTGGAGACCGCGGCGAGCGCGGAGGAAAGGGGAAATCTCATGGGGTTGCTAACGGGGTTGCGGAGTGGATCATCGGGCGACGCTCGTTCATCGCCCGTCGGGAACAGGTTGAATCCGCAGACGTTTTCCGCAAGATCGTTCTCGCCCATGCAGGGACCGCCCTTAGCCCGGCGGCGATCCCAGTTTTGACAAGGTGTAGCGCCTGCAGATCTCGTAGTAGTCCAGCATCGACGCGATCTCGATCCATTCGTCGCGGCCGTGGAGATTTCCCACCCGCGGACGGGACAAAATGACCGGAATCCCCTGCGCGCAGAAAAACCGGGCGTCGCTGCCGGCGGAGGCGCGCACCAGCCGCGCGGTTTGCCCGGTCACCTCCCGGGTGATGTCGAGAAAAAGCGGATCCGGTTCCAGGAAGGTGGGTTCCACCCGGATGATCGGCTCGACCCGCAGTGAGGATCCAAGCGCGCCGGTCACCAGATCCAGCATGGCGCCCGAGGTGAACGGGGGCGGAAAGCGGATGTCCAGGACGGCGGTGGCGGCTTCGGGGATACGGTTGATGCTTTCGTTGGGCGTGTGGATCCTCGTCAGCGAGCAGGTGGGAAACCAATGGGTATGCGGATCGTCGGGATCGACTCGCGCCGGCTGCAAGGCATCGAACGCGGCGCGCAGCCGCGTGAGTCCCGCCACCAGATGCTCCATCGGATTATCACCCTGCCAGGGTCGGGCGGCGTGGGCCGAGTGTCCCTCGGCATGGATCCGGAGATGAAGGATTCCTTTTTCCTCCACGGTGATATCGGTCAGCGAACCACCGTCCGGCACCACCGCCACATCGCAATTCAACCCCAGGTCCTCAACCATGTATCGCACCCCGGCCTCGCCTCCACGTTCTTCATCGGAAGTGATCAACAGGCCGATGGGAAGCCCGGGGTGCTCCCGCAGCAGATGCGTCAACAACATCATCACAATGGCAAGCTGTCCTTTCATATCGCCCGCGCCCGGACCGACGATTCGGCCGTTCTCAACGGTGGAGACATAGCCATGATCGTCGGGATGATCGACCACATCCAGATGCGCGCAGAAAAGAATCGAGGCGCGGGTGAGATCTTTCGGGAGTGCCACCAGCGATTCGTATCCGTCATGCCGGTGCATGGTGAGTCCGACTCCCGGGCAGGATTCGAGGTGGTTGCGGATGAATTGAAAACACCTCGCGCGTTCCTCGGGCTTGGCGTCCGTGCTCTCTATCAGAACAAGATCCCGGGTGAGCTGGATCAGGCGGTCGCGCAGGCGGTCGGTATCATCATGCATGGGTGGAAAGGTCGTTGGATGAATCAATCCCGTTCGGTGGCACATGGCAGCAGGTGGCAGGCCCGTTCCAGCAAACGGTGGCATTCCGAAGCTTGACCGGCCAGACACAGGAACTGTCCTTTGTGAATGAAGCCATCCTTGCCAAAATTGAAGTTCACGGGCAGCACGCCACTTCCGGACCGGGATGACCCGGGATCGAAGAGCTCCCCGCCGGTGTCAAGCGTGCGCAGCAGTGCGGAGCCGGACACGGGGGCTTCAAACCGCAGATTGCGCAGCAGCCAGCAGCCCTCCGGCAGGAACCGACGGGCCAGTATGGACGGGTAGGTGGCTCCGGTGACGCGTGCGTTGATCTCGCAGATCTGGATGTCCGTGCGTCCGTCTTCATATAGGATCACCAGGAAGTCCGCGCTTGCGGTCCCCCGATATCCCTGGCGTTGCAGCCAACGCGCCGCCCAAGCACCTTTTTCCAGCAGCCCTTTCCGCCATTCCGGCTGCCCGTGCAAATAGGGAGGCGGCGATTCATTGCCTTCATGAATGCTATGGTCGCTGAGAATCTGCTCGGTGATGTCATAAAGGACCGCTTCGTCATCCGCGACAAACATCTGCACGCTCGGGCTATGGATTCGCCGCACGCCGTGGACGCCCGGTTCCACCCATCCTTGCACGAGGCACGCGCCTTCAAAGTAAAAGTATGGCGGCAGTCCGCTCGCCTCCGCGTCAAGATCGGCGCGATCCAGTTCCCGGATCCTGTTCATCCCGATTCCCGATGCGCCGATGGCGGACTTGACGACGGCGCTGCGATATTCCTGCCGCCGGATAGCCATCAGCGCCGCAACGATATCATCCGGTCCTTCGGCATAATACGTGAAGGGAACGGGAAGCCCGTCGGTCTGCATGTCCTGATAGAGCAGTCGTTTGTTGTTTCCGCGGTGACTTCCCTCGGTGCTCGCGATGGTTTGCTTGCCCGTCCGTGCGGCAAGGTCCACCAATGTGTCATCGGTGACATAACCGTCCATCCACGAGGCGCCGTGGTCGCGCAGACGCTGGAAAATGGGATGCCGCAGCGTCTGATCTCCCTTCAGCTTCAGATAATCCTGATGGGGCAACACCTCGACGGCGGGCAGGCTGAGGCCGAGGCGGTCTGTGAAATAGCCAGCGAGCAGCGGATCCGGCGCGCGCTCCAGGACCAGCAGATTGTCCCCTCCGCGAAAAAGCATGTCGATGATCGGCAGCAAGCGTCCTCCATAGGAATCGGCCTCTCCGATCTCCCCGGCGAGCGCGCGCGTTGCCGCCTCGTTGCCGAAAAACATGCCCAGCAGATTGGCGATGAAAACGGCCCGCCGATTCCAAAAGGCGGGCAGTGTCCCGGCGGCGGAGTGAACAGCAATTTCCTCGGTCGGCATACAGCGTTATCCTGGCGCGGGAAACGGCAGGGTTCAACCCCGCTTCCCAGCGCAAGAATGGGCCACCTCGCTTCCCTAACCAAATGAACCGGAACAGGCGCGGATCCGTTCCTCCGGGACGTCGCGCACCCTAATCAGATTTCTGGCGGACTTCGGGCTCGATCTCCAGGGCCTGATCCGGGCTGCCATCCAAACTTTGGATCGGGCCGTTGCCATCTTGCACCGGCATGACCTTGATATCCACCTCGACCGGCACGGATCGAAGGCCCGCGATGATTTCCCTAAGTTGCGAAACGGTCGCCTCCGCGAGCGTCTGAGGTTTGGCATAATCCCGGCCCGCCTCGGCGATGATCGACCGAATCGCGTCGAGGCCATCGTGGAAGCCGGAGAGCTGCGCAACCACACGGCCGACCGGATCGTCCTCCCCCGCCCCGCCAAGCATCCTGCGTTTCATGAACTCCTTCTTGATATCCGCCCAGCGCTCCTTTTCCGTATCGTTTGCGATGCCCTCCATTTCCTTGAACTTGAGCAAATTCGCCTCCGCCCCCTGGGTGAGCGTCTGCGACTCGTTCTGATAATGATCGAGAATGAGCGCGCGGATCTCCTTTTTAGTCATCAGCGGCAACACCTTCTCCGCGATGCGGTTCATGTTCCGGTAGGATCCCTGGAGGCGGAACGCGGGCTCGGTCCGGTAGGCGTCTTCCTGCGCGGCGCTGCGGATGTATTCCTGATTTACCCGGAGAATGGTGTCGCGCACCTCGAACAGGTGGCGAGCCACCGTCACCATTTCCCCAATCTCCGCCGGCGCGTAATTCCCTTTGAAATCCACACCCTCCTGACTGCCGGCCTCCACCACCCGCATGACAGCGTGAATGTCTTCCTGATGCCTGTTTGAAAGCTTCGCAAGAGTCCGGTTCGAGGTGAGGCCGTTCTCAATATAACTCGCTTTGAACGCTTCCAGGTGTCCGCCGAGAATATCTCCCAGATTATACGTATCCGCACGATTCGCGAGCATGTCCGGAATCTTAAATTTACCGCCGCCCTCGGTGTAAGGGTTGCCGGCCATCACCACTGCGACTTTCTTCCCGCGCAGATCATAGGTCCGGGCCTTCCCCTTCCACACGCCTTCCATTTTACGCTGGGAATCGCAAAGGCTGATGAAGCGTTGGAGAAACTCGGGATTCGTATGCTGGATATCATCCACATAGATCATCACGTTGTCCCCCATCTCGAGTGCGAGATTGATTTTGTCGATTTCTTCGCGTGCCGAGAGGTTCGGAGCTTCGGATGGATCGAGGGAAACCACCTGATGTCCTAGAGCCGGCCCGTTGATCTTCATGAAGGTCAGGCCGAGCCGGTTGGAAACATATTCCATCAGCGTGGTCTTGCCATATCCCGGAGGTGAGACGAGCAGCAGCAGGCCGGAACGATCCGTCCGGGCGTCCGGACCGGCCGTGCCGATCTGCTTGGCAAGGTTCGCCCCGATCAGTGGCAGATAAACATCATTGATCAATCGGTTCCTAACGAACGAACTCATGACAGTCGCCTTGAATTCCTCCAGGCGCAACGTCTCGCGACGCGTTTCGACAAGCTGTTGTTTCAGGCGGGCGGCCGCCTCGAATTTCGGAACGTTTTCGCGCTCGAAGTGAAGCAAGCGCTCGCGGAAGGCGTGATAATCCGTTTCATAAACTCCTCCTTCAGCAATCACGCCGTGCTGGCCGCGAAGACCTTCGACGTGGATCACCGAGGAAGTGTCGGCCACGGCTCGGTGCTCGATGCCACCTCGCAGCCAGTGGGCGGCGGCCTCCGCCACCCACGCCAGTGGCGGCGTCCGGCCCGGCTGATCCCCGCTGTCCGGCGAACTCCGGAGCTGGCCCGCCATCCAGTCGAAAATCACCAGAAATCGCCTTTCCGCATCGTTGGCCAGGGGCGCCAGCGACTCCGCGAAGTGGCTGGCGGCGTGGCGGGTATCGAGGGCCAGTTTGAAGTCGCCGCTGAATCCCGCCGCCTCCGATGAAGCCACGAACGGGCCGCCCCCGGCCAACTCTTCGAAAAGATAATGGGCACATTCCTCCGCCAGATCCGTTGGGGCCACCGCTTGCCCGATCGAGGTGATCAGGCCCGCCGCAGCCGAGGATTCCAGAAAATCCGCGAAACCCTCGCGGAGAAGCCGTTTGAGCGGATGCTGGCCGCTGGTATCCGCGCTGAAACTGCGGCGCATGGCGCCATGGGCCACGACCAGCGGTTGCAATTTCGTGCCGGCCTCGCTGCCGCGGAAGATTTCCCAGAACAGGAGCGCCAGCGCCCGCGCGCGGGGGCCGTGGCGCAGCAGGCCCAGAGCCTCATGGATGGGACGGATGGCTCTGATAAGCCGGACCGCATCCTCGTCATGCACTCCTTTGGTATATCCTTCCGAATATCTCGGCGCCATGAAGGCGTGGACGGCATCCATATCCGATCCATCCGCCCCTTCCTCAATCATCCGGTGGACAAGCCACTCGGCCCGATAGACGGCACGGTTCTCACTGATGACTTCCTGATCCCAGACCTCGGCCGTCGCCAATAAACGCTCGTCTTCAACCGGTTCAAAAAACGCGGTTCCTGATAGATGATAGCACAACTCGCCGTCGCGCGAAATGATCGAAAGCTCAAGCGGCTGGGTATTGACCGAGAACGCGTGGCGGCCGAACTGAATGACATCCCGCCCCCCGGCGAAGAGTTCCTTCCGGTCCTTGAGCTGCCGGATCGATTCATCCTGCAGAGTCTTCATCCGCGTCTGCAGGTCGTCCGCCTTCACCGGGTCCCCGAGGTCCCTCAGCTCCGCGATGATATCCCGCAGCTTGGAAATCATCAGATCGCCGGCGAAATAACCGTTGATCGCATTGATATCGTCCATGCTGTCCGCGCGGTGGCGGACTCCGCCGAGGATGCGTTCGGCGGATTTCATGAGATTGCCGGCCCGGCGGTTCCTCTGTTCGAGCAGGGCCTGTTTCCTGCCTTCGAAGGCTTCGTAAACCTCCTCCCGCTTGCCCGTCAGCTCATCGATGTATTCATCGAAATCGGCGAACCGACCTTCCAGTTCCTCGATCTGCACCATCACTTTCGTGAGGTATTCATCGCATTTGGCAGCGGTGTCGCAGAGGTCGAGGAAGTTCACCACCGCCTGGGCCAGCAGTTTCATCTGTGCGCCGAACTGGGCCACGCCCTCGACCTGCGCGAGCTCGCGGCGCTTCGATTTCAAGCCGGCGCGGATGCCGTTGAGCGTGGCGTAAATTGCCGAGATATTCTCGATGATGGCGGTCGTCTGGGTCGCGTCGTCGATGCGTAGATTCCCAACAATATCGATCAACAATTCCAATTCCGCGCCGGATTGATCGAGTCCCTTCGCAACTTCATCGGCCTCCGCGGTTTTTGTGATGGATTGAATCGATTCCTGCCGGGCATCGATGTTTCTCCGGTAGGGGTCCAGCGCCTCCTTCCTCAGCAGGAAATCCGCCGTTTGTGAGGAAACCGCTTCGGTGGCGGAAGCCACCCGTTGTTCGAGATCCTCAACGGCTTCAAGTTCCACATATCTCAGTTCCCGCAGGCCGATGATCTCGCCGCGCCGCAGGCGGAGCTCCGCCAGATGCTGGACAAAACCGCGGATGTCGTCGGGCGACGAGTGGCGCACCGCCGTGAGGAGCTTTTCGGTGGCCTCGCGCACCTCTTTCGTGCGATCGTCGGTCGCTTGGCGCAACCGCTGGACCTTGTCAAACTCGTCGATGGCGGCGTTGGCGGCGGAATGGATCGCTTCGAGCGGTTCCGCGAGATTCCGGGTTTCCGCCTGCCCCAGCCAAAAGTAGCCGTCGATGACTTCGCGGCTTCGCTTGACGAGATCGAGGTAGACATCCGCGTAGGTGTCGCCCTTGCCAAGCAGAACCAGGATCTCCCGCGCTTCAGCCATACCGCGGACCAGATCCGAGTTGCCGACTTTGAACAGGAGGGACTCGCGCTTCTCCGGCGGAACGGAGGTCTCGGAATCCGTGACGTAAGGCGTCCGCCAGATTTGCAAAGCGTGGTGCTTCTGCGCCTGGTCGTTGGTCTGGAAGCAAACCATGTGTCCGTTCGCGTCCATCGCAAAGCCATTGCAAACGAGTGGTGTTTCCACCGTCTGTGCGATGACATTGTAGGAAAACAATACATAGTGCCCGCTATTCCGCTGATAGAACACGAACAGGGTATCCTCGCCGTTGCCAGCAGGGAGACGGCGCTCGAAACGGAGATTGGCAACGCCGGTTTGGAATGTCTTGAGATCCCCGGTCGCAAGAAGATAGCCGTCGGCGAAGATGATTCCCTGGTCTTCCGGCAACAACACGCAGGATTGACCGATCCCGTCCAAGCGGTGAACGGTCCGGGTTTTTTCGTTGAAAACAAGGTAGCGGTGGAGATCCTCCCGATACGGCAGGATTCGCAGGACGATCAGTGAACCGAGAATGGCATAGTGAATCTCCGCGTCATCGAGCGTTTGGTCCGAATCCGTGACCGGTTCCGCATAGATTCCTTGGCCGCTCTTGGTGTTGTCCTCGACCTTGATGGTAAGATCCCCGCTGACGGTTTCCACAAAGACCCGATCCTCGATCGAGATATGGGGGTGCTCGCCATGGCGCTGCATGTCGCGATGGGCGCGCTTCCATTCGAATTCCACCGGGTCCGGATAGCGGGCCTCGTGTTCGGAGCGGTTTCCCTGGTATTCCAGCGTGCCATCGTTGTTGAGGAGCCACTTGAAGGTCTTGAAATCGTCCTCGGATTTCCCGATTCGCATCTTCATGTGCAGATGCGGACCGACCACCATGAATTTGGAGAATACCGTGTTCCGGTAATAGCGGAACAGCGTGCCGAAGTCCTCCAGAAAGGCGGTATTTCCCAGGACCTCGTCCAACTGAATCTGGTGGAAGTTCAGTTCGTCATCGATCTGATAGACATCGAAAACATCCTGGAGATCGGTCGTTTGCTTGAGCCCGAACTGGATGTTATAGCCGAGCAGGTGGCGTCCGGCACCGAGTGAAATGATGTCACGCGGCACGCAATTGTGGGCGGTCGCGACATGTCCGGTGGACAACAGTTCCGTCGGGATCGCTCCGAAAACCTCCTGCCGTTCGGCATTAAGCGCCTCCAATCGCTCGCGCAGGACCGTCGCGTGCTGGTCCAGCCGGGCACGAATGACTTCGTAGGCTCCGCCTTCGAGTTGTTGTGGTGTGTCGGACATTCAGAAGCCTACTTCAGAAGCGACGCGGCCTTGGTATCGGCCAGCCCGAAGCGGTCGGCGGCTCCGAGGAGGCCGATGATCTTCTGGCGCGACTCGCCGTTGGCGCTGCCCACGAGCTTGCCCAGCAGCGCGGAGACGCTGAGGTTTTTCACATCTTCGGTCGAGATTCCGAATTCCTCGATCCATGTTTTGATCTGGGCTTTGAAATACTCGGGATCGCCGTTGAAGAAGGTTTCCTTCACATCGCTGAGGACATCGCTGTTCCCAACCGCGCGGTCGATGACCTTGCCCGTGGTGATGGCGTTGGTGATACGGTCGAAGAACTGCGCTTCTCCGCCGACAATGTCGATCTTGGCCGAGCGCAGCGCTTCGCCGATGACGATGGCCTGTTGCTCTGCGATCTGGCGTTGGACGTCGATCTGGGCGAGTTCGATGGCCTTGTCTTTCTCGAGTTCCAGTTTGAATTCCTCGTGGTCCTGACCGGCTTCCTCGAAGAGTTTCATGGCGTCGGCCTTTTGTCGGATGGCTTCGGCATCCGCTCCGCCCTTGGCGAGCAGGACCTCGGCGTCGGCGCTGCCTTTCGCCCGGATCACCTCCGCCTCGCCCATGCCGATCGCGGCGGATTCCTTGGCGATGGCGTCGGCAAGGACGGTCTTGGCATCGGCTTCCTTGACCGATGCGGATTGCTCGGCTTCGGCGAGGATGATGCGTTCCTCCGCCCGCAGTTTTGCGGCCTGACGATTGGCTTCGGCGGCGGTGGTGACGGAAAAGGCATCTTCCTCGGCCTTGAATTGCGCGGCCTGCTTGTGGGCTTCCGCCTCCTTGATCTGTTGGATGAGGTTCTCCTGCGCGGCGGCTTCGGCATGGGTGACGACCACTTTCTTCTCCCGGTCGGCGGTGGCGAAAGCTTCGATGTCTTTCATGCGCTGCTGCTCTTCGACCACGGTCTTCTCAACCATGACGCGCTCGCGGATGACTTCCTGAATTTCCTTGCGTTGCTCCTCGATCGCTTTCTCGGCCTCGATCTGTTTGAGCTGTGTGATGCGTTCGCGTTCGATTTGTTCGATCATGCGCTCGCGTTCTACCCGTTCGAGTTCCACGCCGTCGGTGCGTTCCTTGTTGCGCTGGGCGACGAGCACCTGGCGCTGCTTGTTTTCCTCGGCGATCGCGAGTTCTTCGTCGGCAGTGATTCGGGCGATGTTGGCTTTGCGCCGCTCCTCTTCGCGAACCTTGGCAGACTCCGCCTCTTCGCGGGATTGGACGGTCGAAACCTCGCGCTGCTGGCGGGCTTCCGTTTCGGCGAGCTGCCGCTCGAGTTCGAGAATCGCCTCGCGAGCTTCCACGTCCTGTTGCTTGATCGCCTTTTCCTTATCTCTCTGGATTTTGTTGGAAAGCTTGGCCTGTTCGGCTGTGAGCTGGGTGATCTTTTTGATACCCTCGGCGTCGAGGATATTGTCTGGATCGAGCATCTCGATCGGAGTTTGCTCGAGGTAATCGATGGCCGCGTCTTCCAGGACATAGCCGTTGAGATCGGTGCCGATGACTTTGAGGATCGCTTCGCGGAATTTGTCCCGATCCTCATAGAGCTGGATAAACATGAAGCGCTTTCCGACCGTTTTGAGCGCTTCCGAGAATTTCGCATCGAACAGGGCGCGAATTTCCGGCTCGCTGGACGCGCGCTGGCAACCGATGGACTCCGCAACCCTGAGGACATCCTGTTCAACATTGCTGATGCGGACGAAGAATACGACTTTGATGTCCGCGCGCATGTTGTCCTGGCAGATCAGGCCGTTTTTGCCGGTGCGGTCCACTTCGATGCGCTTGACCGAAATGTCGATGAGCTCGGCCCGGTGGATGATCGGTATGACAAAACCACCGTTGAAGATGACTTTCGTTCTGGCACCGCCCGTACGGACAAGGGCGCGGCCTTTCTCAACCTTTCTATAACATGTCAACAGAAGCCATAGGAAGCCGGCGAAGACGAGGATCAGGACGACGGCGGCCACGCCCAGGCCTGCCCCCGCGAGCTGGGCCAGCGGAGGAATGGGAAAGGTTGCTGTGAAATCTGCGAAGGGTGTTTTCATGGGAGTCGGGAGGTGATCAGGCGGGATTATCGGGTGACGTGGAGGGGATCGGCCGGACCAGATAAACACCGGTGGCTTCTTCGAAAGAAATGACGAGGACTTCGGTCCCGCGGGGAACGGAGTCGGTCCCCTCGGAAAGGCGGGCGTTGAGAATCGCAGGAGCTCCATCGTCCCTGACCACCTCCACCTGGCCGTAGCGGTCCGTGATTTCAATGGAGCGGACGATCCCCGATTCTCCCAATACCGGTTTTGCGTTCTCCGCATCCTTCAGCCGGCGCATGAGCGGCACGAGCGGCTGGGTGATTATTTTGGTGACCACCACGCCCGCAATGAACGCCACCAGGAAATAGCCGGCTGCGAGTATGAGGCTTTGGCCGGGATTCAGATAATAGTTCACCATGATCGACGTCAGCCACGTCGCGAGGACCAGGACGCTGAGGACCACGGTGAGCGGAACCGATCCCGCATTGACGAGGCGTAGGAGGGCGCCGGGCATCTCGCCGATATGACTCGGGTCGGCATCGGCCGATGCATGGTCGGGCAGATCCACATCGAGGGTGTCGATGCCAACAATCCCCAGCAATGTGAACAGCCAGAATACCACCACCGCCCCCAGAGCGATTGTCAGGGGAAGGTTGTAAGGCAGGAGTGCCTGGTCCCAGAGTTCTTTCACGGTGAGAACGCTATCGGAAAAGTTCCGTATCTGGCAACCTGTTCCGGCTTGGAAATCCTTGTGGTGTTTGTAATGCCTCCCGCAGGCACCCGAAATCCGCCTCAATGAAGCGATCTGAATCGCTCCGGAACGAAAGCGAGGTCGGTTGCCTCCTTGGCCGCGAGAACAATTTGGGCCTCCATGACCGAATGCGGGACAGGTGCCTGATAGTCGTGGAGAGCGGAGGAGAGAGCGCCGTGCGCGTCGTCCGCACCGGTTTTGAGCATCCGGTAGAGTTTTACGGCCAGGGCTTCGGCGGCGCCGGGAGTAAGGAGGTCGGGAATAAAGGACCGGATGGTGTCCGGAAGTTCGCTGTCTAACAAAACACCACGCCGTTTGGCGAGAGCGCGGATGAGCTGATAACCCTCCTCGGGTGTGGCGGTCGGAAATATCGGAATCTTCACATCCACACGCCCCGGGCGCTTCAGATCGACCTCGACCAGATCCGGACGGCTGGTGGCAAGCGCCCACAGCACCCGCCCACGCATGCGGGAGTCGCTCATCCGCTCGGCCATCATGCCATAGACCCGGCCCGACACCCCGGAATCGCCGGAGGACGCATCGCGGCGCCCGAGCGCCTGATCGGCCTCATCGACGAACACAATGCAGCGGCCGAGAGCGTCGAGCAGCCGGAAGATCTTTTCGAGATTGCTCTCGGTGCTCCCGACCCATTTGTCGCGGAAATTCTTCATCTTCACCACCGGCACGCCCGCCTCGCCGGCGAGACACTCGACCATGAAGGTCTTTCCCGTGCCGACAGGACCGCAGAAGAGATATCCCATCGGCAGGGCGGCGAGGTCGCCGGCGCGCCAAAGGGCGATGTCCTGGCGGAGCCATGTCTTGATCGACGCCTGTCCATGGAGGTCGTCAAGCGTGCGGTCCGGTTTGATGAACTCGATCAGCCCATGCGCGTCCTTTTCGACCAGTTCCTTTTTGAGCGCCACCAGATCGCGGGATGTCAATTCCTTGGACTGGTGCTGGCCGGTTTTCAGGAGAGTTTCGATGGAATGCACCGTAGCGCCGCTCAATGCTGCCGCTGGTTCGGATAGATTGCCTGAGAACGTCTTGAGAGGGATCGGATATCTGCCCTCCAAATGGGCAAGGAGAGGTTCCAGATCCTCCTTGCGTGGAAGCGGCAGGGTGATGGGGGCGGCCTGCGGATTCTGAGAAACGAGGGGGTGGAGGTCGTTGAGGTTCTCCGTCAGAAGAAAAGTGGCGCAATGGTGCCTGGCGATGGCAGGATCCGCCGCCCACTCGCGGAAGTGGCTGGCGATGGCGCTGAGTTCGTAATTCGCGCCCCCGGCGGAAGGCGGTACGATGAGACCCGCGTCTTTGACGATGACGGCGACGCGGGTGGAATGCTGCGGTTTCAGTTGCGAGATATTCGCGCAGAAACGGAGATAGTGGGTGAGGACGTGGATGGACTCCCGCGGCGCTTTCGGACGGATCGCCTCCTTGCCGATCGGCCACTCTGCGAATCGGTCGCCGCCTTTCTCCACACGGATTCCATTTCCAAGATCATAGCTGATGATGACTTCGAAACTTGCGAGGAGGCGCTCACGCAGGAACTCATCGAGAGTCGCAACGCGGGATTCGCCATCGCGCCCGGGAAGAAGCATCCGGTCGCTGACATTCCCATGGAGAATGAACTGCGCGCAGGCACCCGACTCGTAAAGATCGATGACTTCCCCGGCCCATGAGGGCAAAAAGGGCGGTGCCGGAGAACTCATCAATGCCGTCTATTGAGGGGTCATCTCTTTCTTGATATCAGTGGTGGGCGTCGTCTCGCCCCCGGGCACGGCCACACCGAGTTCGGCGGCGAGGTCGGCGAGTGCCATGTCTTCCATCGCCTCGCGTTCCGAGGCGTGCTCCTTGAAACGGGTGGTGTCCATGCTGTCACGGGCGACGCGCGCGCGCCCCGCTGCCTTGGTGCTTTCCTCCTCCACCATCTTATGCAGCCGGTCGATGGTATCGCCGGATCCGCCAATCTGATTGAGCATGCCGCCGGCCATTTCATTCATTTCGGCGAGCGCCTTGTTCATCTTCATGCTGTCGAGATCCTTGCGGAGCGCTTCAATTTTGCCGCGGGCGGTCTTGATGGCGGTTTCCCGGGAATGGACGAGTTCCTGATACGTTTTTTCCGCGTCCTCGAGCTGTGAGCGGTTATCGGCCAGATCCTTGCGGACACGCTGGAGTTCGAGAGCGATCTCCCCTGCCAAGCGCTGGTTTCCGGCACGGAGATTGGCGGCAGCCTTGGTTTTCAGGTCCTGCTCTTCCGCTTCCTGGCGTTTCACCTGGGCGATGAGTTTCTCGCATAGACCCGCATGGGCGGACAACCCTTGGTTGAACTGGCCGATCTGCTTGCGGAGGTTCTCCTGCTCAAGCTCGAGCAGGGCTTCCGGATTGCGCTTCTCAACCCCGGAGACGAACAACCCGAGGAAACCACGGAAAATATTGGATAGACGGCGGAACATGGCGGTGATTTTCAGTTAGAAGTTGAAGGAATGACAGTGGAATGTCCCAGGCTTGTTTCCAATCGGCCGGACGAAGCGTGCGGACCACCCGATCTCCCGTAGAAAATATCCGAAACCCTCCAAGCGGAAAGTCAATTTTTCCGCACGCCGCCGGGTTTCCCGGGTTGCCACCGGATCACGATGACCCAAGGCCGGTGGACCGATGGACCGCCGATTGCGCGCGGTCGGGTCCGCCACCGCAGCGCTCCCAGGGGCTCCCGGCCAAAAACCGGCCGCAATCCGGAACCGTCCCCGGGCATGTCCGTCAGGTCGCGTTTCCGCCGACCGGCCCCGGAGCCACCGCTTCCCGGCGTTGACCCGGCCGCCTTGCTGTGCAAGCTCCCCCGTCCGATGATTTCCGTCCAGTCCCTGCGCGTCGAATTTGGCGCACGCGTCCTTTTCAACGACCTTTCCTTCTCCGTCCAGCCCCGTGAGCGCATCGCCTTCGCCGGCCACAACGGCGCGGGGAAATCGACGCTGATGAAATGCGTCGCCGGCATCATCCGCCCCAGCGCCGGCCAGATCAACGCGCCCAAGGGCACCCGCGTCGGCTACCTTCCGCAGGAGGGAATCCACGTCAAAGGACGCACGCTGTGGCAGGAAACCGAATCCGCCTTCGGCGAAACGATGGCCCTCAGCGAGAAAATCGACCGGCTTTCCCACGAACTCACCAAGCTCGACCCCCGCTCTTCCCCCTACGGCGACCTGCTCGAGGAAATCGGCGAACTCGAACTCCGCCTCGACGCCACCGATCCCTCCCGGATGAAACCGAAGATCGAATCCGTCCTCAAGGGACTCGGCTTCCAGGTGAAAGACTTCACCCGCGATTGCTCCGAATTTTCCGGCGGCTGGCAGATGCGGATCGCGATGGCGAAGCTCTTCCTTCAAGAGCCCGAAGCCCTTCTGTTAGACGAGCCGACCAACCACCTCGACATCGGCACCCAGATCTGGGTCGAGCAATATCTCGTGAATTACCCCGGCGCGATCCTGCTCATTTCCCACGACCGCGCCCTGCTCGACACCCTCTGCACCCGCACCATCGCCTTCTCCCACGGCCGCGCCGAAGAATATGCCGGGAATTTCTCCTATTTCGAACGCGAGTCCGTGCTGCGGAAGGAAATCCGGCTCAAACAATATACCGCCCAGCAGCGCGAGATCGCCGAAAGCCAACGCTTCATCGACCGCTTCCGCGCTTCCGCCAACAAGGCGACCCTCGTCCAATCCCGGATCAAACTTCTCGCCAAGGTCGAACGCATCCCCGCCCCCGAGCAGGACGATGCCGTCATGAACTTCAAGTTCCCGCCGCCACCGAATTCCGGCCACACCGTCGCGAAACTCGAGAACATCCACAAATCATACGGCCCGCTCAACATCTTCAGCGGCTTCGATTTCGAAATCAACAAAGGCGAGAAATTTGCGATCGTCGGCCCCAACGGCGCGGGCAAATCCACCTTCTGCCGCATCATCACAGGCCAGGAGGCTCCCGATGCCGGCACCCACACCTTCGGCCACAAGGTCGCCACCTCGTTCTTTTCCCAGAACCACGCCGACGAGCTCGATCCGAATCTCACGGTTTTGGAAACGGTCGAAGCCGCCGCCTCCCGCGACGCCGCCCCGCACGCGCGAAACCTGTTAGGCTGTTTCCTCTTCCGCGGTGACGACGTCTTCAAAAAAGTCGGCGTCCTCTCCGGCGGCGAGCGATCCCGTGTCGCCCTCGTCTGCATGCTGCTGCGTCCCGCAAATTTCCTCATCCTCGACGAGCCGACCAACCACCTCGACATGCAATCGCAGGACGTCCTCCAGCGCGCGCTCATCGACTACCCGGGCAGTGTCATGATCGTTTCCCACAACCGGAACTTCCTGGACGCCCTCGTCACCAAGACCCTCGAATTCCGTCCCGGCGAGCAACCCGTCCTCTACGCCGGCAACATCACATATTATCTCGAAAAATCCGCCGAGGACGCTTCAAGGGAGAAAGAAAGGGGCACAGGCGTCTCGCCTGTTTCAATACCCCAGTCTTCCTCCTCCCAGAATGCCCCCACCCCAGGCGTCAACCGCAAGGAACAACGCCGCATCGAGGCAGAGGCCCGCGAAATCAAGTCCAAGGTGCTCCGGCCTCTCGAAGCCGAACTCGAAACCCTCGAAGCGAAAATCGCCGAACTCGAGTCCGCCCAAGTCACCCTCACCGCCAACCTATCCAGCGAGGAAGTCGCCGCCGATCCCGACAAACTCCGCGAAGTCACCAACGCCGTCGCCAAAGTCACCAAATCCCTCGAAACCGCCTATTCCCGCTGGGGCGTGCTTTCCGATGAAATCGAGAAGGTGAAAACGAAGTTGGGAATGACCGAGTGATGGAAGAGTTCATTTCTCACGGCCAATAGGTCGCGAGTTTCCCTCTCAGGAACGCAACGCTGCGTTCAAGCTGAGGCATCCCTTCGACGCCGTCCTCGATGCTGATCCAGCCGTCGAATCCGACGCGCGCCAGTTCTCTGAAAATGGCGTCGTAGTCGTTGAGGCCTTTGCCGATCTCGCCGTGGCAAAGGCGCTTGGCATAACCGGCGGCTCCGTCTTCCTCCCGCCGCAGATCCTCCAGCGTGCCCTCGATTAGATATCTGTCGCTGGCATGCATGGTGACGACACGTGAGGATACCTGATAGAGAAGCTGCAACGGATCCTCTCCGGCCAGGTAGGCATTGCTGGGATCATAGTTGACCCCGAAATTCGGATCGTCGATGGCGTGGACAAGCTGGATGAAAACATCGGACTTCTGTGCGAATTCGGGGAATTCCCAGAAGTCATCCTTGTAGTGGTTCTCGAGAATCAGGGTGATACCACGATCCCGGGCATAAGGGAGGCATTGGTGGATGCAATCGGCGGCCAGACGAACCCCTTCGTCCAGGGTAAGTTCGGGACGGCGTTGGCCGGATAGGACCCGGCAGTA